>JANNJF010000364.1:0-2844 GCA_031405715.1 Gammaproteobacteria bacterium
GCCCCTACGTGCGTGCTGCCAGCAGTCAGCGTTGCGTGCGCGCCGGCGGCAAGCACAACGACCTGGAAAATGTCGGCTATACCGCGCGTCATCACACCTTCTTCGAGATGCTGGGCAACTTCAGCTTCGGCGATTATTTCAAGCGCGAGGCGATTCAGTTCGCCTGGGACTTTCTTACCAAGGACCTGGGCTTGCCGGCGGAGCGTTTGTGGATAACGATCTATAAAGACGACGAGGACGCCGCCAACATCTGGCTCAAGGAACTCAAGGTGGACCCGGCGCGCTTCACGCGTCTCGGCGATGATTCCAATTTCTGGGCCATGGGCGACGTCGGTCCCTGTGGCCCGTGCTCGGAAATCTTCTACGACCATGGCCCCGGGATCAAAGGCGGCCCGCCGGGTAGTCCGGACGAGGACGCCGATCGCTACGTCGAGATCTGGAATCTGGTGTTCATGCAGTTCAACCGCGACGCGACTGGCAAGCTGCACCCGCTGCCGAAGCCGTCGGTGGATACCGGCATGGGGCTGGAGCGTATCAGTGCGGTGATGCAGGGCGTACACAGCAACTATGACATCGATCTGTTCCAGGGGTTGATCAAGGCGGCGGCGGAGATCCTCGGCGTTAAAGATCGCAAGGAAAAATCCCTTAACGTCATTGCCGATCACATCCGTTCCTGCGCGTTTCTCATCGTCGATGGCGTGCTGCCGTCCAATGAAGGGCGCGGCTATGTGCTGCGGCGTATCGTGCGGCGCGCCGTGCGTCACGGCAATCGTCTGGGGGCTACCCAGCCGTTTTTCCATAAATTAGTGGCAACCTTGGTGCGCGAGATGGGTGCCGCCTACCCGGAGCTGGTCAAGGCCGAGCGCCAAGTGGAGCGTGCCCTGTTGCAGGAGGAAGAGCGCTTCGCCGAGACCTTGCATCAGGGTCTGCGTATCCTCGAAGAGGACATGGCGCGTCTGTCCGGCAAGACCATACCGGGTGCTACGATTTTCCGTCTGTACGACACCTATGGTTTTCCCGCGGACCTGACCGGCGACATCGCGCGCGAACGCGGCCTGACGCTGGACATGCCGGGCTTCGAGCGCGAGATGGAGGCGCAACGCAACCGTGCGCGCGACGCCTCTTCCTTCAAGAGTGCCGCGGTGGTGAGCCTGGACGAGCTTGGCATCCGTCCGGCGGCCTTCACCGGTTACGAATCCATCAAGGCCCACGCCAAGATCAGCGCGCTGTTGTGCGAGGGTGTGGCGGTAAAAGAACTCAAGGCCGGACAAAACGGCGTGGTGTATCTGGACACTACCCCGTTCTATGCGGAGTCCGGTGGACAGGTGGGGGATCAGGGGTTGTTGGTCGCCGGGGACGCGCGCTTCCAGGTACAGGATACCCAGAAGAGTCATGCCCATGTCGGACTGATGCAACAGGGCAGCATGAAAGTGGGCGACAGCGTGGCGTGCGAGGTTGATCAGGGCAAGCGCCAGGCCACGGCCTACAATCACTCCGCCACCCACCTGCTGCATGCGGCGTTGAAGAAAGTGCTCGGCCCGCACGTGAGCCAGAAGGGCTCCCTGGTGGATGCGGAGCGCCTGCGTTTCGACTTCACCCAACCGGAACCGGTGACGCGTGCGCAACTGGACGAGATCGAGCGCTTGGTGAACGACGAAATCCGCGCCAACGACCCGGTGGAAACCCGCGTCATGCCCATCGCCGATGCCATGGCCTCCGGCGCCATGGCGCTGTTCGGCGAAAAATATGGCGACGAGGTGCGTGTGGTGGGCATGGGTGAATTTTCCACGGAGCTGTGTGGTGGTACCCATGTGCGACGCACCGGCGATATCGGTCTGCTGAAAATTGTTACCGAAGGTGGTGTCGCCGCGGGCGTGCGACGCATCGAGGCGGTGACCGCTGCGGTTGCCCTGGCCTATTTGCGCGACAGTGAGCAGCGTCTTGCCCGCATCGCTGACCTGGTGCGCGGCAGTCGCGACGACGTGGAGCGCAAGGTCGAACAGCTAGGCAGCCGCCTCAAGACCCTGGAAAAAGAACTCGACCAGCTGCGCGGCAAAATGGCCGCGAGTAAGGGTGACGCCCTGTTGGACGCGGTGCGCGAGGTGAACGGCGTCAAGGTCCTGGCCACCCGCCTGGACGGCGCCGACAGCAAAGGCCTGCGCGAGACCCTGGACCGGTTGAAGGACAAGCTGGGCAGCGCCGCCATCGTGCTCGCCTCGGTGCAGGACAACAAAGTCTCACTCATCGCCGGGGTTACCAAAGACCTGGTCGGCCGCATCCACGCGGGTCAGATGGTCAACCAGGTGGCGATGCGGGTAGGGGGTAAGGGCGGCGGCCGACCGGACATGGCCCAGGCCGGGGGGACCGATCCCTCCCAGCTGGATGCGGCCCTGGCTGACATCCCGGCCTGGGTGGAGAAACTGCCCTAAATAATAACGCGGAGTGCGGGAGCTCGCTCCCGCTTTCTATAGTGGCGGCTTGCCGCCGCAATCCCGGGCGAGGGGGCAGGGGTACTTACGTAAGCCCCAATTCGCAGGAGCAAGCTCCCGCTGATTAAAGGTCTAGTGTCCTACCTAAGAGCCCTATTATAAAAGCGGCGGCAAGCCGCCCCACTCCAGGGCGCTTCGCGCCGCATATCGGTCGGGGTCGCGAGATGAATGCATTAGAATTGCGAAATTCAGGATCAAGGAGAGTGAGAATGAATCAACGTCAACTTCTGTCCATCGTTCTGCTGAGTTTCGCGGCGAGTGCGTTCGCGCAACCCGATCCGAGCAAAGTCGATATCAAGATCATCAAAGTCGCGGGAACCGTATACATGCTGGAAGGCGCCGGCGGAAACATCGG
>JANNJF010000365.1:0-1038 GCA_031405715.1 Gammaproteobacteria bacterium
AGAACGCTCCGAGTACCACTCCTCGTACACCACGCCAAATTCCTCCAGGTCCTGGCGGATGTCGTCCAGAATGACATTGAGGCCGAGGTCGAAGACGCTGCGGTAGTCCTTGGGGCCGAGCAGGGCCTTGCAGCGGTCGATGAGGCCGTCGATGTGCAGCTCCTTGTCGCCGCCCTGGGGCTCATCCGGCGGCACGCCTTTGAAGATCACGGCGCTGGCGTGGCGATAGGCGTCGCCATTTTCCCGGTGCAGGGTGGCGCCGATGTCGTAGACGTAGTCCCCCTTATAGCCGTTGGAGGGAAAGATCAGGCTCTCGCCGGCGAGTTCCAGATAGCGCAGCCACACGGAGGTGGCGAGGATGTCCATCTGGCGGCCGGCGTCGTTGACGTAGTATTCGCGATGCACCTGGAAGCCCGCCGCCGCCAGCAGGTCCGCCACCGCTGCGCCATAGGCCGCACCGCGCCCGTGGCCCACGTGCAGCGGACCCGTCGGATTAGCGGAAACAAACTCCACCTGCACGCGGCGGCCGTTGCCGACGTCGCTGTGGCCATAGGCCTCGCCCGCGTCGAACACCTGCGCCACCACGTGCTGGTAGGCGCCGGTGGTGAGAAAGAAATTAATGAAGCCCGGGCCGGCGATCTCCACCTTGGCGATTTGTTTGGAAGGCGGCAGGGCGGCGGCGATCTTCTGCGCCAGGTCCCGGGGCTTGGCCTTGGCCGCGCGCGCCAAGGTCAGCGCCACGTTGCAGGCGAAATCCCCATGCTCCTTCTGGCGGGTGCGCTCAATGTCGATGGCGGGGTGCTGATCCGCGGGCAGCAGTCCCTGCTGCTGCAACTGGCTGACGGCCTGACTCAGCAGGTCGGCGATGTGGTGTTTCAAGCGGCTTCCTTCTTGGTGAATCGGACGGGTGCGGGATATATAAAAATCATTTTACGCGGAGGCGGCGGAAAAAGCAGCCGGCGATACGCCCCACCCTTTGGGCAAAGGGTGAAGGGAAAGGCCTCCTTTCGTAGGTTGGGTTAGCCCGAAGGGCGTAAC
>JANNJF010000366.1:0-3526 GCA_031405715.1 Gammaproteobacteria bacterium
TATGGCCTGTACACCGCCATGGTACCGCCCATCATTGCCGGCCTGTTCGGCTCCTCGCGCCATCTGATTTCCGGCCCGACCACCGCCATTTCCATCGTGGTGTTCGCCACAATCAGTAAGTATGTCGAACCCGGCAGCCCGCAATTCATCAGCATGGCCCTGACCCTGACCTTCCTGGCGGGCGTCTACCAGCTGGCCCTGGGGGTGGCGCGCATGGGCGCGGTGGTGAACTTCATCTCCCATTCCGTGGTGGTGGGTTTCACCGCCGGCGCCGCGGTGCTCATCGGCAGCAGCCAGCTGAAACATTTCTTCGGCATCCCGATCGAATCCGGCGCGACGTTTTTTCACACCTGGCAGGCGATCTTCCTTAAGATCACCGACACCAACCTGTTTGTATTGGCGGTATCGAGCTTTACCCTCGTGCTGTTGATTGCGCTCATGCTGTGGAAGCCCAAGTGGCCGGGCATGTTGTTCGCCATGGTCATCAGCAGTGTGTTCGCCCTGCTGCTCGGCGCGGACGAACATCACATCAAGGTAGTGGGCGAACTGCCGCAACAGCTGCCGCCCCTGTCCCTGCCGGACCTGTCCCTCGCGTCCATCAAGACCCTGGGCTCCGGCGCCTTCGCCATCGCCATGCTGGGCCTGGTGGAGGCCGTGTCCATCGCCCGCTCCGTGGCCGCCAAGTCCGGCCAGCGCATCGACGGCAGTCAGGAGTTCATCGGCCAGGGCCTGGCGAATATCGGCGGCAGTTTTTTCTCCAGCTACGCCTCGTCCGGCTCCTTCACCCGCAGCGGCCTCAACTACACCGCCGGCGCCATTACCCCCATGGCGGCGATCTTCGCCGCCGTCTGCCTCGCCATCGTGGTGCTCCTGGTCGCACCGCTGGCGGCGCACCTGCCCATCGCCGCCATGTCGGCAGTGCTGTTGGTGGTGGCCTATCGCCTCATCGACATGCACCACATCAAGACCATCCTCCTCACCAGCAAGCGCGAGGCGGCGGTATTGATCACCACCTTCCTGGCGACGCTGTTCGTGGAACTGGAATTCGCCATTTACGTGGGCGTGATGCTGTCCCTGGTGATCTACCTGATGCGCACGGCCCAGCCCAAGGTGGTGTCGGTGACGCCCGATCCGCGCTTCGGATCGCGCCACATGACCGAGGACCCGGCGCTGGCCCATTGCCCGCAGCTGCACATCATCCGTATCGACGGCTCGCTCTACTTCGGCGCGGTGGATCACGTGGGCGAGATGTTGCACACCCTGGCGGAACGCTATCCGCAGCAGAAGCACCTGCTGATCATCGGCAACGCCATCAATTTCATCGACGTCGCCGGCGCCGAACTGCTGGTGCACGAGGCCAAACGGCGGCGCGCCATCGGCGGTGATCTCTATCTGGTCAAGATCAAGGAAGACGTCTGCAGCATCCTGCGACGCGGCGGCTTCGCCAAGACCATCGGCGATGCCAACATCTTCCAATCGAAGTCCGATGCCATCGCGTCGATCTTTGGGCGGCTGGACAAGGAAGTGTGTCGGGGGTGCGATAAGCGCATATTCAAGGAGTGCGCGACTATCTGAAAGGAGGCTGTTCTCTGTCAGATTTTCCGTGCTGGACCCCGAATGACGTCGCCCTACACCAACACCGACCCGCATGCTCATGCGAACTGAAGGTAGTTAATTTATGCGCTTGATTTACACACGAATACGCAGCCATATCCCGTTATTGCCGGTTCTTCTCATATTTCTTACGTTAAGCATCTTTACAGTAACCCGTCTCGGGCTGGCCATGTACACCGGCGTCGACTCGGCGTCGCTGTCCCTGTGGCCGGGGATCATCGCCAAGGGCCTGTGGTTCGACCTGGCGGTCATTATGCTGCTTATCGCGCCGTTCTTCCTGTACGAAGCGCTATTGCCGAACGCGTGGCGCGCCGGCCGCTGGCATGGCGTGCTCAGAACCGTGTGGCTCTGGGGACTGGTCGCGTTATTACTGTTTGGTGCGGTCGCCGAGACAACGTTCTGGATCGAGTTCGCTACCCGCTTCAATTTCATCGCCGTGGACTACCTGCTTTACACCCACGAGGTCATCGGCAATATACGCGAGTCCTATCCGGTGCCTTGGATACTGTTCGCCATCGGCGTCATCGCCTCCATCATCGTTTGGCGCCTGTATCCCCACGTACGCGCCATGGATGCGACTCCCGTCACAAAAACCGGCCGCGTCGCCTTGGTCGCGGCGGCATTCGCCCTGCCGGTGCTCAGCACCAGCCTGGCCAACGTCGATCAAATGCAAGGACTGGGAAATGCCTATGCGGATGAGCTCTCCGGCAACGGGCTGTTTACCTTTGCAGCGGCGATGCACCGCAACGAACTCGATTACGACAAGTTCTATACAACCCGACCCCAGACCGAGGCCGACGCCACGCTGAAACAGCTTGATGTTGAGCGCACCCCCTTGTCCGCGGTTTTGCAAAACGCAACCATGGATGATGAGGCGGATGATCGCATTCCCTTCTCGCGGCGTCCGCGCAACATTGTGATGATTTCTGTCGAGAGCCTGTCGGCATCGTTTCTCGGTGCCTACGGCTCGACCGAGGGGCTCACGCCCCGCCTGGATCAGCTGGCGCGCGCCGGACTGAAATTCGAACACGCCTACGCCACCGGGACCCGCACGGTGCGCGGGCTGGAGGCGTTGTCTCTGGGCACGCCACCGGTGCCAGGCCAGGCCATCGTCCGGCGGCCGAATAACGAACATCTGTCGACGCTGGGAGAATTGCTGAAGCACCAGGGCGTCTCCCCCTTCTATATCTATGGCGGGTACGGCTATTTCGACAACATGAACGCCTACTTCGCAGCCAACAATTACCAGGTGGTGGATCGAACGGACTTTGCCAAGGATTCGGTCATCTTCGAAAACGTGTGGGGCGTCGCCGATGAAGTGCTGTACGCCAACACCGTGACGGTACTCGATCGGGAGGCCGCCAACAATCGGCCGTTCTTCGCCCACATCATGACCACGTCCAACCACCGTCCGTACACCTACCCGGACGGACGCATCGACATCCCTTCGCCCGGCGGCCGCCCCGGAGCAGTGAAATACACCGATTACGCCATCGGAAAATTCATCGACGACGCCAGGACCAGGCCCTGGTTCAAGGACACCTTATTCGTCATCGTGGCCGATCACTGCGCCTCGGTCGCGGGCAAAAGCAAACTCCCGGTGGACAACTACCACATTCCGCTGATCTTCTATGCACCGGCGTTGCTGAAACCCGGCACCTACACACCCATGGTGAGTCAAATCGATATCCCCCCCACGCTGATCGAAGTTCTCGGGAAAAAAGGCGACGACCATTTCTTCGGCCGCTCCGTATTCGAGGGCGGCAGGAATCCAGAGCGGGTGTTCGTCAGCATTCCGCTGATCTTCTATGCACCGGCGTTGCTGAAACCCGGCACCTACACACCCATGGTGAGTCAAATCGATATCCCCCCCACGCTGATCGAAGTTCTCGGGAAAAAAGGCGACGACCAT
>JANNJF010000367.1:0-4634 GCA_031405715.1 Gammaproteobacteria bacterium
GTCTGCAGCAGGAGCGCGGGCGTTACCTGGAGATGTTCGACCACGCCCCCGACGGCTATCTCATCACCGACCGCTCCGGCCTCATCCTGGAGGCCAATCTCGCCGCCGCCGCCCTGTTGCAACGTCCGAGCGAACATTTACACGGCAAGCCGATGGCGATCTTCATCGAGGAGGAGGAACGGCACGGCTTCCGCTCCCGCATCAACCAATTGCTGCAGGATGATACGACCCAGGAATGGGAAACCATCCTGCAACCCCACACCGGACCGCCCCTGCCGGTGTCGATGCACGTCAGCCCGGCGCTCGATCACCACCATCAAGTGGTGGGCCTGCGCTGGCTGTTGCGCGATGTGAGTGCACGCCGTCTGGCGGACTTCACGTTGTGGAAGGAACGCAACTTCATCTCCGCCATCCTCGACACCACCGCGGCCCTCATGGTGGTGCTCGACACCAACGGCTGCGTCGTGCGCTTCAACCGCGCCTGCGAAGTCATCACCGGACGTACCCAGGACGAGGTCCTGGGCCAGCCGCTGTGGGAGCGCCTGTTGATCCCGGACGAGGTGGACGCAGTAAAGGCGGTCTTCTCAGATCTCGTGACCGGCCACTTCCCCAACGAGCACGAAAACTACTGGGTGGCGCGCAGCGGTGAACGCCGGCTGATCCGCTGGTCCAATACCATGCTGAAGAACCGTTCCGGCAAATTGGAATATATCATCGGCACCGGTGTCGATATCACCGCGCAACGCGCGGCGGAGGAACTGGCGCGCAAACACCAGGAGGTGCTCGCCCACAGCATGCGTGTCAGCACCATCGGCGAAATGGCCTCGGGCCTGGCACACGAGATCAATCAGCCCCTGGCCGCCATCGTCAATTACGCCCAGGGCTGCGTGCGCCGTCTGGAGTCGGGCAGCTTCGATCTGCCGGATCTGCGTATAGTGATAGAACAGATCGCGCTGCAGGCGGAACGCGCCGCGGCCATCATCCAGCACCTGCGGCACTTCGTGAGCAAAGGCACGCCCCAGCGCACGCCTATGGATATCAACGCCCTGATCGTGCAGACCGTCAAACTCGCCCAGGCCGACATCGACAAGAGCGGGGCGACCCTCAAGCTTGACCTCAACCCTATCCCAAGCGTGGCGGTAGACGATATCCAGATACAGCAGGTCGTCCTCAACCTGCTGCGCAACGCCCTCGATGCCATCGCCCAACCCGCCGCCGCCAGACGCATCGACATTCGCAGCGCGCTGGGCACCGGGCACGCGATCGAGATCAGCGTCTGCGATAACGGTCGTGGTCTGTCCGAGGACGCACTGGAGAAGGTCTTCGAACCGTTCTTTTCCACCAAAGGCAACGGCATGGGGCTGGGGCTGGGGCTGGCCATCAGTCGCACCATCATCGAGGATCATGGCGGCCGTCTCTGGGTGACGCGCAATGCCGGACCCGGGGCGACGTTCCATTTTACGTTACCGTTGAAGAATCCCGGCGATGACGAATAATCCAACGGTATTCGTGGTGGATGACGATGAGGCGGTGCGGAGTTCGCTGCGCTGGCTGATCGAATCCACCGGCCAGGCGGTGGAGACCTATGCCTCCGCAGCGGACTTTCTCACGGCCTACGGCGGCGGCCGACCCGGCTGCCTGCTGCTGGACGTGCGCATGCCGCAAATGGGCGGCCTCGATCTGCAAAAGAAATTAACGGAACACCCCATCCCGATTCCCATCATCTTTATCTCGGCCCACGCCACCGTGCCGGTGGCGGTACGCGCCATGCGTTACGGTGCGGTGGATTTCTTTACCAAGCCCTTCGACAATCAGGCGCTGCTGGATCGGCTGGGCGAATGCGTGCAGGAAAATACCCACCTGTGGAACGAGTCGGTACTGAAGAACGCCGTGGCATCACGCCGGGCATCCCTCAGCGCGCGCGAACGCGAGGTAATGGATAGAGTAGTCGCCGGTCAGCCCAACAAAATCATCGCAGCGGAACTCAATATCAGCATCAAGACCGTGGAGGCGCATCGCGCCAAAGTGATGGAGAAGATGGGTGCTGCGTCCCTCGCGGAGTTGCTGCGCATGGCGTTAACGCTCAAACCCAGATAGGGGGCTGACAAGCTGCCCGCCGGGGGAAGACCCCCTCCTTGGTCCGGCCCCCGACTGTTTTTCAATCCCCTGTTTAAGGGTAAACCCTCGCCCGTCTCAGTATATTTCCTTATATATTTCATGCCTATAGTCCGGCACAGTGGTGTCAGATCAATTTTTGTTGTTTGCCCTATCCCACAGCATCCACAGAGCACGGTCGATGTACGCATCGACCCGCGGCATGGTTGGCGAGCCGACGGCGCTGCGTCACCTTGATGTCTTATTCCAGGAGGAGCACATGACAAACGGTACAGTGAAGTGGTTCAACACGACAAAGGGCTACGGATTCATCTCGCCCGCAGACGGAGAGGAAGACCTCTTCGCTCACTTCTCGGAGATAAAGATGGATGGCTTCCGCACCCTGAAGGAAGGCCAGCAGGTGGAGTTTGAAGTGCAAATGGGACCAAGAGGACGCCAGGCCGCCAATATCCGTCCTCTGGTTTAGTACCGTTACCCTGCCCAGGGCAGCCGGCTGAAATCTAGCGCCACCGATGACAACCAATGGAGAACATCACACATGGAAAACCGCTGGGGATCCCGCAAACCATCAGGTATAGACGTCGTAATTGATTATCGGCCGAAGGGGTTAGTGCGCGGCACGATACGCAACTTCAGTCTGAGCGGTGTCTATGTTCAAACCGACAGCGCATCGATACCGATCAATACGTCAATCACTCTCGTTTTTCTCCTGCCGGACGACCCCGTCACCCGGATCCAACGCGTGCGTGTACAGGTGGTGCGCCAGGATGGCACCGGCTTAGGCTTCATGTTCACCGATATCGAGCGGCATACCCTGCGAATACTGCACAGCCTGCAGAAGAAAACACGCAGCGACCACGCCGTCCACACCGACCCTGACCAGGCATTGACGCTCCAGCGTGACTCGATGCCGGCGATTAAGACGACCAGCGGAAGCTCGCCGTAGCCGCTCGCCCACGCGTATTGCCAAATGGAAACCAGACCACCGAAGCTAATAGGGGATACAAAATGAAAAAAACTTCAACGCAGCATTTTCAGCCCAGCGTGGTGAACGAAACATCGATGCACTCCGGTCAACCCGCCGCCTATTTTCCGCCTGAACTCATAAGTTGCGGAACGCCGGCGATCGCCAGCATCACCCGTCACCAACGCGTCCTGCGCAAAGGTGAGTTCCTGTACCACATGGGTGACCCCCTGACCTCGTTGCACATCGTGCGCAGCGGCAGCGTCAAGACCAGCCGGCTCACCAGCGATGGCCGCATCCAGGTGATCGGTTTCCATGTGGCCGGTGATGTCATCGGCGTCGACGCCATCGGCGCCATGCAGCACCCGAGCAACGCCGTCACCCTGGAGACCACCGAGCTGTGCGTCATTCCGTATTTCTGGCTGGAGGAACTCGCCCAGAGCACGCGTGAACTTCAGCGCGGTCTGCTGCAGTTACTGAGTCGGGAGATCGTACGCGATGAGGAGCTGCTGCTGATGCTCGGACGTCAGAATGCGGAGGCGCGACTGGCCTCCTGCCTGCTCAACCTGAGTCGCCGCACATCGACCGGCAATGGCGACGGGCAGGACCTGAGGCTGAGCATGTCCCGCCAGGACCTCGCCGATCACCTGGGCCTGGCCGTGGAGACGGTCAGCCGACTGTTCACGCGCCTGCAGCAACAGGGCATATTGCGCGTACGCAACCGGCGCATCCACCTGATCGATCGCGCACGGCTGGAGACCCTGGTGGAGCGCTGCACCAGCAACCATCGCCTACAGGCCTGAGGCGAATCGGCGACTCCAAGCTGCTATGGCAATGGCTTGCCACAGGCGGTGCAGCGAGCAGCGTTCCGATCACATCGCCATCGGTGTGATCGGCGCCACAGTGGCAACACCCGCAGACTATTTATTTGACTAAGGTTGTGTCGCCATGGCTCGCATACACCATGCTGCCGTGCGAACCCGACCAGATGATGGATACTTCACTGCCGTCCGCCAACTCATAGACATCGGTGACCAACCCACTGCCCATGACCCGCTTGGGCGCGCCCACGTCTTTATGCACCTGGTCGCGGGTCATGTTCTTGTTCAACGTCTTAAAATAATCCAGACTCGGCTCGCCGGCGTGGGCCAGGCCCACAAAAAATATAAACGGGACTACCGCTAGCAGACGTGGCAACATGGTTTTTCCTTTCTTTTTAAATCGTTCCGGGTTTGGTAAAGAGCGACGTCCTTCATCGCAACCGCCGGCATGCTCGGTTATCCGTGCATGCCGGCCTCACGTCCCTACGGTGCCGCTCTTATACTCCACGACCCCGTACCCTGGCAAAACCCAATCAGAACTGCGGCTGTTTTTTACAGATAGAAGGCCGGGTAGTCATAACGCGGGGCAATATAACAACCGGGCGCATCAAGTGAGCACGGCACGAGGGCGCCGGCGAGGAACGACACACTGGACTCGGAAACGGATCGGAAATTTCAGCAAGCACAGAGGAGCCAAAATGGAGTGGTAAGCAGGGCCACGCCGGCGTCTGGGC
>JANNJF010000368.1:0-4488 GCA_031405715.1 Gammaproteobacteria bacterium
GGTACACGCGCGACATCCCGCCTTCCCCGATCAGGCGCAGGATGCGGATGCCGCCGCTACCGGTGAAGAACGGTTCCCAGACTGTATCGATATGGCCGAGTTGATAGGCGCCAAGAATGCGGGCAATAAGAAAACCGATCAGCGCGAGCACCCCGATCGGCAGTCGCTGCAACCAGCTTGACGGCGTATAGGCCCAACCCGGCAGCACGTCCGGTTTGCCCATCATGCCGGACATGCTCATGCCCGGCATCATCGGAATCAGCACTGACAGTGCGATCACAAGACCGCCCACCAGCGTGCCATTGGCATAGGCCTCCGGCAGCGGTGTCCAGAAGACCAGCGGCGCGAATAATAGCCAGAATCCTACCGCAGCATTGGCCCACTGCGCCCAGGGATTGCGGCGCCACGCATCCGCGGACAGCACACTGAAAAAAATCACCAGAATGCCGCTGATGACATCGCTCCAGGTCATCAGCAGGTTGCGCAGCTCGAACGCCGGCAGCCCGCGCTCGGCCATGACCCGCAACTGGTTGGCGTCGGGAGTGAAGTTGCTCATGTAGCCGAGGGTGAACGGGCTGGTCAGCAGCCACAAGCCGAGCATCATGCTGAGGTAATAGGGCCAGAGCATAGTGCGATGACTTTCGACCAGCATGCCGCCGCCGTGTCCCGCATGCTCTCCACCCTTCGTGCCGCGCGGCACCAGCGCCATGCCGCACTTGGGGCAACTGCCCGGTTCGCTGCGCACGATTTCCGGGTGCATCGGGCAGCTATAAGTGACGCCGCCACCGGCGGAAGCCGGCTCGGCCGCCCGCGCTACCGGATGGGTGTCCGGATCATGCGCCGATGGCGCTTTGTCGGAATGACCCTCGTGCATGGATGGCTCGGCGCTGCCGGATAACGATGCGGGTGGCTCCAACTCATTCTCGCGGTACCAGACTAGCGGATCGGCCTGCAGCGCCGCCACCATCTTCGGCAGTGTTTTGCGCAGCGTATGTTTGGGCGCCCACTCAAGCAAGGTGCGGGCACGCGTGACATCAAGGGCGTAGTGGTCGTTGGCCCGGTCGATCATCCATGGCTTGATGAACGGATCCTGACCGGGCAGGTGGTCCTGAACCCACGCGCCCGCTTTTGCGATCGGCCCGGGAACATTGTGTGTTTCCCACGACTCGTTGTGAATCAGTCGCAGGAACGTGTGCTGTAGTTCGTCGTAGCTCAGTGTCTCCGGTTCGCCGAGGAGGATCGCCACTTCCGGTGGCAGTAGGGTGCGTCGCTCGATGGCGCGCTCGATGGCGTCGAGCAGATCGTCCTCGTGTATGAAAGACTGGCCGTGCGAGGTCTCGCCAGAATATAAGTGACTGGAAAAATCCCGTTCATAGATGCGCTGAATCTGGTGCGCCAGCGGCGGGGAATGGCAGTGATCGTCGTAAACGCCGGCGATACGCAGCAGCACGACGGGAATATCGCCGTGCTCCGCCCGGATGAGGGCTTCGGTTCGGACCTTCGACTCGGGATAGGCCCAGGTCGGCCCGATCGGTGAGTCTTCAGTGATAAACACGCCCGGCTCGCCCGGCCGGTGCACCAGCATGGTGCTGGAGAAGATGAACTGCCCGACCTCGAAGTCCGTGTGCAATCCTTGCAGCAGACGCCTCGTGCCCGCGACCGTGATCTCGTCGTATTTTGAACTCGGCTTACCGAGGAAATCGTAGTAGGCGGCCAAATGGACCACAGCGGCGATACGTTCCCCATGATGTTCGCGCAGAACACGCAAGCCTGCTTGCACGCTTTCATCGGAAGTGATGTCGACGGGTATGCGCACGCAGTCAGGGGGAGGCGGCGCCGGTGCATTGCGGTCGAAACCCACGACATTGCCGAAGCGTCTGCTCAACCGCCGCATCAGCGCCGTGCCAATTCTTCCGTTGGCGCCGGTGATCAGGATGACATCGCCTTTTGGTTTCATGTTTGTACTGCCAAATGGTCATCCAGACGTAGACAGTGTTGCGCATCGCATCCCACAAACTGCGCTTTAGGTGGAGCTTCTTTGTACCGCACTGTCATGTCGTCACCCCTCCGTGCGTGTAGCATTGTCGAGAGCGGTGGATCCAAGTCCTTTTGTGGGCATAACATAACCTCAGGTTTGATAGTGAGAGAACCCGGACGATGAATCAGGAAGGCATTGCCGCTCTTCTTGCGGTTGACGACTCTTCCCCGCGCAGGTTGATTGCCGCCCGGTATCGATAGCTGCATGGCCTGGAGGTTATACCCGCTGCCTCAGAGCGTTCCGTACGACAGTGCACATAGTGCGATAAACTCGAATTTCTCAACCAGTCTTATGTCTTGGTATCGAAATAAGTGTGTAGTTCTACTTCCGTTGGCTGTCTTCGGAACACGACCTCATCATCCACCACCAGATTCGGCGAATGCTGGATTTCAAATTTTTGGACAAGATCAGCGCAGTCTTCTGCGAAACATGTGCGGTAAGAAATCCGCAAGTGTTCAAGTTCTTTTTCCAGGTTCTTTCGATGCGTACAGGCTTTTGTTGCGATGATCATTACGTCCATGGCTTCCTCCAAAAGTTTCGCGCTGTGCCGCAGTCCTCGGTACTTGTAAACCGCTGGGGGATACCGCACGGCGCATTACGCCGTGCGGCGCGTGGTTACATGCCTTGCATACCGCCGCCCATCTTGCCGCCTTTGGCGTCACTGCCCATCATGCCCTGCATCATACGCATGTTGTCCTGCATCATATTCAAGTGTTCTTGCATAAGCCGTGCGCGCTCCTGAGGATCTTTTGCGTCCACGATCTTGTGCATTTGTGCGTGCATCCGCAGCATGTTCTCCTGCATCTTGCCCATTTGCATCTGTTTGTTCTGGTCTGTCATCGCCGTTGCCGGCTTTTTATCCTTGTCAGCATGATGGTCCTCTTCCGCCCAGGCAAGGGGCGTGGATAGTGAAAGGACAGTCAGTGCAGCTATCAAAAGTGATTTATTCATCTTTAAATCTCCGTGTTGAAATTGACAAAAATGGGGGTATTACGAATGCACGAAACGAAATTGTACACAGCGGTCAAGGTTATAGGCGGATATACTGAGGCGCGAGGCAGTGGCATGTTGAGATAAAGTCCCTCATAAATGCCCCAGCAGTATCAGAACGACCACGACTGCCAATATGACTCCAAGCGTTCCACTGGGGGCATAACCCCATTCCCTGCTGTGTGGCCAGCGCGGGAATGCGCCGACCAGCAGCAGTATCACAATGATTAACAGTAGCATTCCCATGTCGTTTCACCGTCCGGTGTTTTTTATGTGGCCCAAGTATTCCGTATACAAAAGGCGCACAGGTGTTTAGCGTGAAGTAACATTGCCGTTATCCTCGGACAGGATAATTTCCACGCGCCGGTTTAATTGACGGCCTGAGGCGGTGTCGTTGCTGGCCACCGGAGAATCCTGGCCGTAACCGTGGGTGGTGATACGGTCGTTGCTGATGCCCATGTCCACCAATGAAGCGCGCACGGCATTGGCGCGGCGGTCAGACAGGCCCTGGTTATAATCGACGTTACCGGTGCTGTCGGTGTAGCCCTCAATCTTCGCATTGCGCTGCGGGTATTGCTTGAGAAAGCCAGCAAGCTTTTGCAGGCTGTGTGTGCCGCCCGATTTAAGTTCAGCTTTATTGGTGTCGAACAATACGTCACCGAGGGTGATCACCAGGCCGCGATCGGTTTTTTTCGCGTTCAATTCCTTGAGCTGCGCTTCGACCTGGCTTGTGCGCGTTTCCGCGTCGAGTGCCTGCTGTTGTGACATGGCAGCCTGTTGCTGCGAGGCCTCTGCCTGACGCTGAGATGCTTCCGCGTTCAGCTGAGCCTTATTCGCTTGCGTCTGCGCCTTGCTGACTTCGGCAGTTCTGGCATCGAGACGGATTACCCCGCGTTCCGTGGTGGCGTTGGAGACACTGGTTTCGGCCGCTTTTTGCTTGGCGGTTTCCTGGGCAATGGCTACCCGTTGCTTCGCGAGATAGGCCAAATGAGTCACCACAGACGTATCTTCATTCTTATTGGCAGCGTTGTTGGCTTTGTCCAATGCATCTCCGGCTTGTTTCAGTTCCGTGGGGGCGAGCTCTATGACCTGAGTGTTGTTTTTCGCCGCAACGTAGTCGTTACGTGCCTGATTCAGTCCGGGATTGGTTTCCGGTATGGTGCTGCAGCCGGCACAGGAATGGAAGGAAACGTGGAAGGATTTCTCGTACAAGCTTCTGACACCAAGTCAGAAAGAGCTGGAAAATCAGGCAACGGACCCCGAAGAAACCGAGCAACTCGCCAACTATCAGAACGATCCCTTACTGCCAGACCATTTCAATCCCGACGTACCCGGCCGGCGGGCGCATTACTTCGCGCCGATCCGGGCGGAAAAATCCTGCCTCGACTGCCATCGCAATCCCATGCTCGGCGACAAAGCGGTGGGGGACCTTCAAGAGGGCCAATTGCTCGGCGTCATGA
>JANNJF010000369.1:0-1514 GCA_031405715.1 Gammaproteobacteria bacterium
TGCGCTTCTTCAACCGCATTTTGTGCGACTGAAGTCTGCGCCTTTACGTCCCAGAGTTTGTACTGATGTTTCCAGTACGCTGCTAACACAGCCGCAAGAAGCGCCACTGCCATGGCAGTGAGAAAGAGAAGAAACGCTATATTGCCGGAAAGCTTGATGAGTGTTTCTGACTGAGCAAGAGCTGCAACGAGCGCGCCGCCGGATACGGCTTGCAGCATTCCAACAACGAAAGCTTCATTCGAGAACAAAATGTCTCGGTCTGTCTGAGCCACGCTCATTTCCCCTTTGGTGTTGCCGCCCAACGGCTGAACTCAGCCGCGGCGGCGCGTTAGCGTCGATGTCGGCTGGAGTGAATTGCTGGGCGATGAACTCACCGCTCTGAGACAAGCTGGCCGACAATCTGCTTGCCCTCGACAGGGCAATCGAACTCACCCACTTTGAATTCGGATGGCCCAGGTTTCGCTTCAGATTTAGCACAACCGGATAAACAGTACATGGTGCCTGCGCCCCTTACATTGCCAAAGCGCAGATGAAGATACTGCTGGCACTCCAGTAATGAACGGAATGCGACCTTAGGAATAACCGAGGAAGACCCCTCGAAATATGGTTGCCAATTATCAGAACCGCAACCAGCAAGAATAGTAACCAGCGCCAGCAACACACTCTTTCGGGCCTTACGCATAGTGGATGCTCCCTGTAGAGACTCGTTTTCTTTTGCCCAACGATTGAGATGTGCCGCGCCGGCCACAAAAGTATCAGGAAACATGGCGCGTTGTCCCCGGCGTCGGCACGAGCGATTGGTTAGGGTACTTTTTCATAAGCAAGAATACTTGATTCCTGTACCCCAGCATGGACAGTTGGTGTTTCATCTCCGTGGTAGTACTCAAGCTGTATTTTAAGAGGGATGAGAGATTCAAGTTCTTCTTTCCATCCTTTTGTTTCGAACATCCATGTAGCGAAGCCACCGCTGTCATCGGCACCGGGAAATGATCTCGGATCTAATTCAACCGCGAGATCAAGATCGCCGTTGTCTCTCTGTGTGCCACGCGCTCGACTGCCAAAGACATAAACTCGCAAGATTAACTGTTTGGTACGTGCCCATTCGGCTAGTACACGCACGATTTTAGCAATTTCCACAGGTTCAGTAGCACCCTACAGTGTATTAGATAGAATTCTGTCTAAGTCGGATTACATAGATAAAAGCTTCCACAGACACCCTGTATCCGGTAGGGATCTTTGGTATCCATCATTAGAAGCTTATTTTGAGATTACGCAAAGCGGGGACAAGGCCCCTCACCCCGGCCCTCCCGGAGGGATAGGGAGTAAAGAATCCGGGCTGGCGAGCGCAGCGTGAACAACTAAACCTGTGTCAGCTCCCGCCAATCCATGCCCGGCAGCCCATGCCAACGAAACCAGGGCCAGGATGACTTTTGGTCCCTTCTTCCGGGAAACGACTAAGGCAGCTTCTCGCCGTGGGTTTTTCCGCGCGGCTACGTTTGCCTGTAGGCACGGGA
>JANNJF010000370.1:0-3076 GCA_031405715.1 Gammaproteobacteria bacterium
CCCGACGCACCCGAGAGCCGTTATCTGATGCAGCTGATGTCCAGTCATGAGTTCCAGGAGGCTTTCAAGAATTACCGCGATTTACGTTTTTTGCAGTCGAACCTGAGCGCCTGGTCGCGGGACATCGAGATATTCAGCGACATACTGGTGACACGCCGCGCTGCCTATGCCCAACGTTTGCCGGGCGTGCAGGATGCCTTGAAGCGCACGGATCTTTCCACCCAGTTGCAGGCACGCGATCGTTATGCGAGGGAGATCGCCGGCATCGAGAGCATGCAGGATTCGGTCGCGCTCGCCTCGAATGAACAGACCCAATTATTGGTGCACTTGGCGCGGGTCAAGTCGCGTCTTAAAGCCCTGGCAGGCAAGGAGGACACCAGCGTACAGGAGGATAAGTATCGTCTGTACACCGGCCTGCTGCGCTGGAATATCGCGAGCGACTACATGCCTCACCTGTGGGAGGCACAGAAGGCGCTCAGACAATTGGACGCGGAAATCGAGATGGTCAAGGAACGCAAAACGTCCCTGGAGCTGGCACAGACTAGCGCGACCAAGGCCTTCGAGGGTTTTGACGCACGTATCGGTGGCCTGCGGGGAAAAATCGGCCCGTTGCTGTCGCAGGTATCGGAACAAGCGGCTAAACAGGAGCGTTATCTCGAGAACATGGCCGTCGCCGAATTGGAGCAACACAAACAGCGTCTGGCAACATACCTGCTGCAGGCGCGCTTCGCCGTCGCCCAGATCTACGACCAGGCCGCGCGCGCACGCAGCGCCGAGCAGGAAGGCGTGGCGCAATGAGGTATCCTATTCACAGTGCACTTATGCTGGCCTTGCTGCTTAGCGCATGCTCGAGTGCGCCTGTTGACGATAGCCCCAGAATCAAGAGCCTGCAGAATCGCGTCATTGTTGTCGAGCGCAGCAACGACATAGAAGGTGGGCGTCAGGAGGCGGTGAAAGGCTATCGTGATTTTCTCAATACGCCGGCGGATGACTCCATGAAAGTGGAGGCGCTGCGCCGACTCGGCGATCTGCAGATGGAAAACGCCGAAGATAAAGCCGCAGGCACAGAAGGGGCCGTGCCCGCCGGTGGCGCCCAACCCGCCGGTAAAAAGAGCACCGCCGCCAATGACTATCGTGATGCCATCAGGCTTTATCAGGACCTGTTGCGCCGATACCCACAACGGCCGGGCAATGACCGTGTACTTTATCAGTTGTCGCACGCCTACGAACAGGTCGGTGACCTCGACGGATCGCTGAACGCGCTGACGCGCTTAATATCGGCCTATCCCAATACGCCAGGCAAGGATGAAATTCAGTTTCGTCGCGGTGAATTTCTGTTTTCCAACCAGGCGTATGTCGAGGCGGAAAAGGCATACCGCTCGGTGGTAGTCATTGGCGACAGTTCGACCTATTACGAAAAGGCCTTGAACAAACTCGGTTGGTCCCTGTTCAAGCAGAGCCGCTATGATGAAGGTCTGGATACTTTCTTCATAATACTCGACCGTAAATTGGCCGGGCACGACACCGGCGGCGCGTTGAAGGAGATTGCCAGCCTCACGCCCGGCGACCGGGAGCTGGTCGAGGATACCTTTAATATCATGAGTATCAGCTTCTCCTACCTGGACGGCGCGGTCGGCATCAAGCGTTATTCGCAGAAGGTCGGCAAACGCGACTACGAGTACCGCCTGTATCAACACCTTGGTGGTTTGTATTTAAAGCAGGAGCGTGTAAAAGACGCGGCCGACACCTACATTGCCTTTACCCAGCTCTATCCCAACAACCCACAATCACCGCTATTCCAGGTGCTGGTGATCGACGCCTACAAGCAAGCTGGTTTTGCCTCTCAGGAGCTGGATGCGAAAAAGGATTTTGTCATCAACTATGGGATCAACAGCGGTTTTCGCAAGGCCAACGACGAGCTGACCTATAGCCGCGTCACGCCGTATCTGAAAAAGAATCTGGAGGACCTGGCGCGTCACTACCACGCCAGCGCACAGAAGACACGCGCCCCCGGCGATTATCGTGAGGCCGCCCGCTGGTATCAGGCATTTCTGGAGGCCTTCCCGGCAGACCCGCAGGCACCGGCAATGAATTTCCTGCTGGCCGAGATGTTGTTCGAAGATAAACGCTACGGCGAGGCGGCGATCGAATACGAAAAAACCGCGTATCAATACAAGCCCCATGCCAAGACCGCCGATGCCGGTTATGCCGCGCTACTGGCGTACGCCGCGCATGAAAAGCTACTGAGCAGCAAGGAGCGCAATCTGTGGCGGCAACGCGGCACGGAAAGTGCGCTGCGCTTCGCGGATACCAATCCGAACGACCGGCGCGCGCCGGCGGTTCTGGTGCAGGCGGCGGAACGCCTATATGCCGATCATTCGCCGGATCGTGCGGCCCTGGCCGCACGCCGGGCGCTGGCCAAGCTGGACTTGTTTAAAGTCGAGCGCAAGGAGCTGGCGGACACCCAACTCGAACCGCGCGTGGAAAACGCCATGCGCCGCACGGCCTGGACGGTTATCGCCAATACGGAGTTTGAGCGCGGTGGGTTTAAGCGCGCCGAAGAGGCCTACGCGCAGGCAATGCGTTATACCCCCGCCGACGATAAAGAGCGCGGCGTGCTGAATGAGCGGCTCGCGGCATCCGTCTATAAGCAGGGCGAGCAAAGTCGCTCCGTGGGTGATTTGCGCGGCGCCGTCGGGCATTTCACCCGTGTCGCTGCTATCGCACCCGGATCCGCCATTCGGGCGACCGCCGAATACGATGCCGCCGCCACCTTGATCACCCTGAAGGACTGGAGCGGTGCGGTCAAGGTGCTTGAGGCCTTCCGCAAGGATCATCCGAAACATCCATTGCAGGCCGAGGTCACGAATAAACTCGCCGTCGGGTACATGGAAACCGGACAGCTGACGCGCGCGGCCGGTGAGCTGGAGGCGCTCGCGGATAGCAAAACCGATCCGCAGGTGCGGCGTGCGGCCTTGTGGCAGGTGGCCGAGCTGTACGAAAAGGCGAAGGATCCCAAAAATGTCAGCCGCGCCTATCAACGTTATTTGCAGGACTATCCACGCCCGCTCGAACC
>JANNJF010000371.1:0-2983 GCA_031405715.1 Gammaproteobacteria bacterium
CCCATCGCAAATCATGGCTAAAAAGATGTAATCGTGCAAGACCTAACGCGGATGGTTGTTGTTGGGTGTGGCGGGGCTGGAGGCGCGGGCAACTGGGTTTATTCCCACGTGGAGAGTGTTGGAAATGAAGTGCCCCAGGGACACTGTTACAAAGTACTCGCGCCTTTCGTACATATTGAGCCAATCGGTGAGGTCGTAGTTGAAGTACCCAATACGCATAGTGTCCCGTATCTCCTCATCGTCGCTGAACAGGACCGTGTTGCCTACCAGATTTTTTGTTTCAGTAATACCGTCTGAGACCCAGGTGATGACCAAGGCTTTTAGCAACGGCTGGACGTTCAATGGCCTGCCATAGGCCTCATCAATCTGATATGCCCCGTGCAACCACAGCCGGTTGTCGCCAATCAACGACGGTTCCGGGCCCACCGCAATCGCCACATCCGACTCGTGGGGTTTCAGACTGGCCAGAATGTTGTTTCGGGTGAATGTCAGGGTATCTTTTGTCATCGATCTATTCGACCTGTTCCGAGAAACGGCGACTTGTTACGTAACCGTCAAATAAACCCCACCCTTCAAAACACCCCGCTAAACGATTAGCGTGACATCTTTCCAAACGAGGGGTGTCGACATGCAAAGACGTTCACACGCGCAATGGCATGCGTTGTTTCAAGAGCAACAGGCCAGCGACCAGAACATGACCGTGTTCTGCCAGGCACACGGCATCTGCCCGAAGTATTTCAGCCTGAGACGACGGCAGTTGATGGGAGACGCTGTGTCCAGCATGACCACCACGGTATCGCCCTTTGTCCCGGTCGCCCTGCAACGGCCTGTCGAGGCAATGGCCCTGGAAGTCCGGTTGGGCGACACCCTGCAGCTGCGGGTACCGCCCTCGGTGTCGCCGCAGTGGCTCGCGGCCCTGCTGCACGCGCTGCGGGACTGAACCGTGCGGATGTTTTCTGAGGTCTCCGCGGTCTACCTGCACCGCGAACCGGTGGACTTCCGCCAAGCCATTAACGGGCTATCGGCGATCGTCGAGGGTGCCATGGGGCTATCACCGTTCTCCGGTGCCGTGTTTGTATTTTGTAATCGCCGCCGCGACAAGCTGAAGATATTGTATTGGGACCACAGCGGCTTCGCCTTGTGGTACAAACGGCTGGAGGAAGAACGCTTCCACTGGCCACGGCGTTGGCCGGAGGCCGTGATCGCGTTAAGCGAAGAGCAACTGCATTGGTTGTTGGCCGGCCATGATATTACGCAGCTTACGCCGCACAAAACACTGCATTATTCGGCTGTTTTATAGCGTATTCCTGCGTGCGCTTTGGTATAATCCGCGGCATGCGGACGACACTTTCACCTTTGCCGGATGACATGGATGCCTTGAAGGCGTTGTTGGTGGCACAGGAAGTTCGCCATGAACAACTGCAAGTGGATCAACTCGCCGTCGTTCATGAGAACGAACAACTGCTCGCCGAGAACCACCGGATCAAGGCGCAAGTTCTCCTCCTGCAGGAACGGCTCAACCTCGCTATCGCCAAGCGCTATGCCGCCAGCAGCGAGCAGTGCTCACCGGACCAGATCCGCCTGTTCAACGAGGCGGAGGTGGAGATCGAGGCGAGCACGGAAGCGGACACGGCCGCCGACGCGGAAGCGGGTGTCGTCAGCATCGCCGCCCACACCCGGCTAGCACGCGGACGTAAGGCCCTGCCCGAAGCACTTCCCCGCCTCGATGTGATCCACGAACTCCCCGCGGCCGACCGCCTCTGCCCCCATGACGGTGCGGTACTGTCGGTGATCGGTAACGTCATCTCTGAACAGCTCGACATCGTGCCGGCCACGATCCGGGTGCTGCGGCATATCCGCAATACCTACGCCTGTGCGTGTGGCCGGTGCATCAAGACCGCTCCGTTGCCGGCGCAGCCGATCCCGAAGAGCCTGGCGTCCCCGGGGCTGCTGGCGCATGTGGTGGTCTGCAAGTACGTGGATGCCTTGCCCCTCTACCGGCAAGAAAACATCTTGCAGCGCATCGGCGTGGACCTCCCGCGTGCGACCCTCGCCAACTGGATGATCCAGGCCGGCACCCTCATTCAACCGTTGATTAACTTGCTGCGTGATCGACTGCTGGCCTACGACATCCTTCAGATGGATGAAACCACGGTGCAGGTGCTCAAGGAACCGGGCAAGACGGCGCAATCACAATCCTATCTGTGGCTACAGCGCGGCGGCCCACCGGATCAGCCGGTCCTGCTGTACGACTACGATCCAAGTCGCGGTGCCGGGGTGCCCAAACGCTTACTCGACGGCTTCCAGGGCACGCTGCAAACCGACGGCTACGACGGTTACAACGCCGCCGTGGCGGTGGGCGGTCTGACCCACCTCGGCTGCTTCGCGCACGCGCGGCGTAAGTTCGATGAAGCCATCAAGGCCCAGGGCAAACACCCCCGTGGGGGCAAGGCCCACCGGGGCCTGGCGCTGATCCAGAAGCTCTATGGCGTGGAAAAGGTCGTGCGCCATGCCACGGCCGAGGCGCGGTATGCCTATCGGTTACAGCACGCCCAACCCATTCTGGATGAACTGCGTACCTGGTTGGAGGAATCCCTTCCTCATGTGCCACCCCAGACTGCCACTGGCAAGGCCCTCCACTACCTCCACAACGAATGGACCAAACTGATTCGCTACCTGAACGACGGCCGCTTGGAGATCGACAACAACCGGGCCGAGAACGCCATCCGTCCGTTTGTGATCGGCCGGAAGAACTGGTTATTCAGCGACAGTGTCCGTGGGGTGAAGGCCAGTGCTAATCTGTACTCGCTCATTGAGACGGCCAAGGCTAATGGACTGGAACCTTATGCGTATCTGCGACGGGTGTTCACCGAACTGCCTAAGGCAGATACCGTTGAGGCCATCGAAGCATTGCTGCCCGGCGACATCAGCAGGAATCAGATCAGCGCGCGGTGAGCAACCCTGTTGTTTGTTGAGCGCTTAC
>JANNJF010000372.1:0-3477 GCA_031405715.1 Gammaproteobacteria bacterium
ACGGAACCACCAGGAACAGGATGAAGATCCAGCGGACGAATCGGTTTGTCGCGAACGTTCGAAATTGCTCGAGCATGGGGTTCCCTGAATGGCGAAAAACCGGGACTGGCCCGGTTTTTCATGACTGGCGGAGTGGACGGGACTCGAACCCGCGACCCCCGGCGTGACAGGCCGGTATTCTAACCAACTGAACTACCACTCCAATTCTTTTCAACCACTGCACACTTACTGGTGGGTGCTGAGGGGATCGAACCCCCGACATTCGCCTTGTAAGGGCGACGCTCTACCAGCTGAGCTAAGCACCCAAAAGGAGCGTCAGTTTACGGCATCCTTCAGGCCTTTACCAGCCTTGAACTTCGGATTCTTGGAGGCGGGGATATTGATCGTCTCACCGGTCCGGGGATTGCGGCCGGTACGGGCCGCACGGTCACTGACCGAGAAGCTGCCGAACCCGACCAGGTTGACGGTAGCGCCAGCGCGAAGCGCGGCAGAGATGTTGTCGAAAACCGCCTCGACGGCACGGGTTGCGGACGCTTTGTTCAGGTCGGCAACTTCGGCAACCTTGTCGATAAGCTCAGCTTTATTCATTTTTTATCTCCCCAAAACTTCCGTGGTGTAAACGAGGGGCTATCCGCCGACAGGCGGCAGCCTGTATTTCACTATCCATACAACGTTTGGCCATACAGCGTTTGGCGCGGAACGGCGCGGCTCATGCACCGATGCCCGGACCGCTGCAGCGGCTACGCATGACACGCCGGGCTGCTTCTGACAGGCTGGCTTTTATACAAGCCCCCACCCACCTTGTCAAGAAACGCCTGCCGCGCGTCAGTGCGTGGTGACCGTACCCGAGGCATCACCCTTGTCGTCTGTGCCTTTGGCTGCCTCAGGCTCTTTCGTCTCATCCAAAGGCTCGGGCATACGCTCAAGCGCTGTCTGCAACACCTGATCAATCCAGCGGAAGGGGCGAATATCCAGTTTTTCAAGGATATTCTTCGGTATCTCCACCAGATCTTTGCGGTTCTCCTCCGGGATGATCACCGTCTTGATGCCTCCGCGGTGTGCCGCCAGCAGCTTCTCCTTCAAGCCACCGATGGGCAGAACCTCGCCACGCAAGGTGATCTCGCCGGTCATGGCCACATCGGCGCGCACCGGGATTTTCGTCAGGGCCGACACCATCGCCGTGCACATACCGATACCGGCACTCGGGCCATCCTTGGGGGTCGCACCTTCCGGCACGTGCATATGGATATCGTGCTTCTGATAGAAATCCACCGGAATACCGAGGGCACTCGAACGACTGCGCACCACGCTCATGGCGGCCTGGATGGATTCCTGCATCACATCGCCCAGTTTACCGGTGATCGTCATCTTACCCTTGCCCGGGACGATCACGCATTCGATAGTGAGCAGCTCGCCACCGACTTCCGTCCAGGCCAGGCCGGTCACCTGTCCAACCTGATTGTTCTCTTCTGCCATACCGTAGCGGAAGCGTTGCACACCCAGGTACTTTTCCAGGTTCTTGGGGGTGACCTGTATCTTGGCCGGCTTCTTACTCAACAACAGTTCTTTGGCGACCTTACGATAAATCTTGGAGACTTCCCGCTCCAGACTGCGTACGCCGGCCTCACGCGTGTAATAACGCACGATGTCGCGCACAGCAGCTTCCGCGATCGCTACTTCCTCGTCATTCAGCCCATTATTCTTGAGCTGCTTCGGCAGGAGATAACGCATGGCGATGTTCACCTTCTCATCTTCCGTATAGCCGGACAGACGGATGACTTCCATGCGGTCGAGCAGCGGACCGGGAATGTTCAGGCTGTTGGCGGTGGCGATGAACATGACGTCCGACAGATCGTAATCCACTTCGAGGTAATGATCGCTGAAGGCGTGATTCTGCTCCGGATCCAACACCTCCAGCAGTGCAGACGACGGGTCGCCGCGGAAGTCCATGGCCATCTTGTCCACCTCATCCAGCATGAACAGAGGATTGCGCACTTTTACCTTGGCCATGTTCTGAATGAGTTTGCCGGGCAGCGAACCGATATAAGTACGGCGGTGCCCACGTATCTCGGCCTCGTCGCGCACCCCGCCCAGTGACATGCGGATGAACTTGCGGTTAGTGGCGCGCGCGATGGACTGGCCCAACGATGTCTTACCGACGCCGGGCGGTCCCACGAGGCAGAGTATCGGCCCCTTCAGTTTGTTCACACGCTGCTGCACGGCAAGATACTCAAGGATGCGTTCCTTGACCTTCTCCAGCCCGTAGTGATCCTCTTCGAGAATTTTTTCCGCAGCGGAGAGATCCTTGCGGATTTTGGATTTCTTCTTCCAGGGTACATTGACCAGCCAGTCAATGTAGTTACGCACGACGGTGGCTTCGGCCGCCATGGGTGACATCATCTTCAGCTTGTTCAACTCGGAGTGCGCCTTGTCCCGCGCCTCCTTGGTCATGCCGGCCTTTTCAATCTTCTGCGCCAGCTCTTCCGCTTCGTTCGGCGTCTCTTCCAGATCACCCAACTCTTTCTGGATCGCCTTCATCTGCTCGTTCAGATAATACTCGCGCTGGCTCTTTTCCATCTGACGCTTGACGCGTCCGCGGATGCGCTTCTCGACCTGCAACAGGTCGATCTCGGTTTCCATGACACCGAGGATATGTTCGAGGCGCTCGCGCACACCGTACATTTCCAATATCTGCTGTTTGTCCTCGATCTTGAGGCTCAAGTGGGCCGCGATGGCGTCGGCCAATCGACCGGGGTCATCGATACCGGCCAAAGAGGTCAGGATCTCCGGCGGGATCTTCATGTTCAACTTGACGTACTGATCGAACTCGGCAAGCACCGAGCGCATCAAGGCCTCGCCCTCCTTGTCATCCACCGTATCCGCTTCAAGCAGCGCTACTTCGGCAGAAAAATACTCATCGGCATCGACATATTTCTGCACCACTGCACGCTGCTCACCTTCGACCAGCACCTTGACGGTGCCATCGGGGAGCTTTAACAACTGGAGGATGCTTGCCAGGGTCCCAATCTCATGGATCTGTTCTGGTGTCGGATCGTCGTCCGAGGCGCTCTTCTGCGCGGCCAGCATGATCTGCTTGCCGGACTCCATGGCCTGCTCTAACGCTTTGATCGATTTTTTTCGACCGACAAAAAGTGGGATCACCATATACGGAAACACGACGACATCGCGTAATGGCAATACCGGTAATGTGATCGCCGAGCCTGGGATCACCTTGGGCAGGGTCTTAATTTCCTTCGTCATTGTCTAGTCCTCGTTTCCGGCACTTCATCTCGCTACTTGGGCACAGGCCCGGTGCCGCGGAAAAACCCTGGGTGTCAATATAAATGGACTACAGCTTTAACCTCAAAGAGCTTACGGGCTACCATCTATACGTTAGCGCTCAATGCTTGTCAGTCTGGGGATAAATAGATCGAATTTCAATAGGCTAGCAAATAAGGCCCTGATGCACCTTGCTCG
>JANNJF010000373.1:0-2087 GCA_031405715.1 Gammaproteobacteria bacterium
CTGGTGAATGCCGGATTCGTGCGCAAACGCGTTCGCACCGACTATCGCCTTGTTCGGCTGCACCGGATAGCCGGTAATGGTGGAAACAAGGCGCGACGCGGGAACGATCTGCGTGGCATCGATGCGGGTCTCTACATTGAAATAGTCCTTGCGCGTTTTTACTGCCATGACTATTTCCTCGAGTGAGGCATTGCCCGCCCGTTCGCCCAGGCCGTTGATGGTGCATTCGACCTGCCGCGCACCGGCACGCACTGCAGCCAGCGAATTCGCCACCGCCATGCCCAGATCATTGTGGCAGTGAGTGGACCATACCACCTTGCCGGCATTCGGCACACGTTCGATCAGGGTGCGCATGCGCTCGGCCCACAACTCCGGGATGCTGTAACCCACAGTATCGGGAACGTTTATTGTCCTGGCTCCGGCGTCAATCACCGCCTCGAATACCCGGCAGAGAAAATCGATTTCGCTGCGCGCTGCATCTTCGGCAGAAAACTCCACATCATCGGTGAACGAGCGCGCAAATTTTACCGCATCGACGGCCGCAACCATCACCTGGTCTGGCGTCATGCGCAGCTTGTGCTGCATGTGGATGGACGAGGTCGCGATGAAGGTGTGAATGCGCCCCTGCGCCGCCGGTTTGATCGCATCTCCCGCCTTTTGTATGTCCCCTGCCTGCGCCCGCGCCAGCGAACACACGGTGGAATCCTTGATCACGCTGGCCACGGTATGTATTGCGTCAAAGTCGCCGGGGCTCGCTGCCGCAAAGCCCGCTTCGATCACATCCACGCGCATTTTCTCCAATTGCCTGGCAATGCGAACTTTTTCTTCCTTGTTCATCGACGCGCCCGGGCTTTGCTCGCCATCGCGCAATGTCGTATCGAAGATAATCAAATGGTCCATGATCCTGCTCCTGCTGAAGAATGGAATGCTTCATCGATTCGGTTTTTACCGAATCGTACTGGGTACTGCCAAATTATGTGGGGGGTATTAGGTGCGCGCGCGGCGCAGCGGCAGGCCGATGAAAATCAGGCCCGAAAGAGAGAAGCTCAGAATGGCATGCGAATAGTTCATGCTTTGCATGGTTGCAAATATAGCGCGTCCGCGACGCATGTGCAACCGCGATTAGGGATTGGGCAGGGGCGGCTTGGGTGGCTTTACTGTCCGAACGACCCACATCAGGTATCCCGAAAGCGCATAGAGTACGAACAACGCGAATAACACGTGCGATGGTTCGATCGAGATCAACAGGTAACCTACTACGATCGCCGGCACCACCCAAAACGGAACACTCTTGCGCAGGTTGATGTCCTTTCCACTGTAGTACAGAACGTTGGACACCATGGTCACGCCGGCAAAGACCGTCACGCTCCAGGCAAGCCAGTTCACGTCTCCGCCGCTTACGTGGTAATCGTTGAACACCCAGATCAATCCCGCCATCAGCGCCGCGGCAGCGGGACTGGGCAGTCCCTGAAAATAGCGCTTGTCAACGACGCCGATATTGGTGTTGAAGCGCGCAAGCCTAAGCGCTGTTCCAGCACAATAAACAAAGGCCGCGAGCCACCCCCACTTGCCCATGGGTTTCAACGCCCATTCGTACATCAGCAATGCCGGCGCCGCGCCGAACGACACCATGTCAGAAAGGCTGTCGTACTCCGCGCCGAATTCGCTTTGCGTACGCGTCAGGCGCGCAACGCGACCGTCCAGACCGTCCAGCACCATTGCGATAAAAATCGCAATGCAGGCGATCTCGAACTTGCCGTTCATGCCCTGGACGATGGCGTAGAAGCCGGCGAACAGGGCGGCGATCGTGAAAAGGTTGGGCAACCAGTAGATCCCGCGCCGTGCGAAGCGCGACCGGACGAAGGGCTTGTGCTCGCGCGGCTCGTACATGCTCAACTCCCGTGAGTCATGAGTCGTGAGTCGTGAAAATGGCGGGGGCGATCATGCGATTCACGAATCACGATTCACGCCTTTGTACTCTACGGCAGTGTGGCGAGTATCGTTTCCGTGGCGTAGACCTTGTCGCCCATGGACGCGACCGGCCGCGAGTCGGGTGGCAGGTAAAGATCCACGCGCGAGCCGAAGCG
>JANNJF010000374.1:0-1692 GCA_031405715.1 Gammaproteobacteria bacterium
TTCGATTACATCGAAGTCTATTACAATCGGCGTCGCCTGCACTCGCGACTGGGGTATCTGTCACCCGAAACGTTCGAGGCACGTCGAGCGGCTTAATGCTAAACGGCTTAATGGGGTGTCCGGAGAAACGGGGTAAGATCAACTTGTGTTGTTGCCGGATCTATAAAGTGTCGTACCATATGTAAAAATAACTCCACGCGTGATTTCAACACCCAAACCCACGGAATAGGCAGCACCGGTAACTTCGTTGGTCTGGTCTGCCGTCGATACGCCACCAACGGCAAAATAGAATGACGAGCGCCGCACCAAGTCGAGCCTACCCGGGATGTTGCGTTGATAACTTGGATAAGCATGCAGGGAGATCGAAGTCGTGGTCGCCTCAATGCCAGGGATATAGCCCAACATGACTCCGAAACGAATGCTGTCGCTGTCCCATTCTGGGTAATTAATTTCTTCGTAGGCGCGTTTGATGCGCAACTTAATAGTCTTCTTTTCCGCTGACTGCGTTGGATCAGACGGTGTCTGATTGGGATTAATGCCAAGAACCTCCTCAACCGCTTCTAGCTTACAAACATCGGAGATGCATTCATACGACGTATCCGTAGGCTTCTTGAATTTCAGGCTGGACCAGATACGACTCCGAATATTCGTGCATCTTTCGTCTAGATTACTTTTACCGCCCGGAGAATAATTTTTACAACAATCTGAATTTTTGTTTGTAAATACGTATTTTTCATTGTTCACCACCATGTCGAAAAGGAATTCAATGTCCTTGGTTGGGCGCAACACTTTGTAAAGCCGCTCGGCTTCGAGTTTTGTCACTCGCTCCCTAAGGTTATTTATTTCAGTATTTGTATCCTTCGGTGTCTCTGGTACTGGTTGTGCATGCACTATCTGGATCGGTAGTCCACCGCTACACAGGAGGAGCAATAAAAATATGGATATCCACTTTTTGTAGATCTCGACTTTTACCATGACTCCTCCCTTGGTTGACAGTGAACAAAAATGATCGAAAACTCAGTTCAGAACGCTACTTCATCGAGACGATTGTTCAGCACAATCTTTTCATGACGCACCACACCTTTGTAATGACTCCTTCCAAGTCACTTTAGGAAGATTAACCGGAATGAAGGACTATTGCGTACCACAAACCACGTACCAGCGAGTGCGCAGCAGCGTGATGTTTATTCGAAGAGTGGTGCATGACAGATAGGCTTTCATCCCTGGTTCCTTTTATTGTTTGACGCCTCTACCAACGAACGTGCGCGCTTTCTTCCAAGATGAAGCTAACTGTAATCGCAATAACGTAGAATTACATTGATTTAAGTCAGGCGATCCCTTTTAGCAGCAAATTTAGTACATACCCAGCCCGCCCGACTCCCCCCGCTAACTATCCCCCTCATCCACCAACTGGGGCCCTCGGCAAACCCCCGTGCGATGGGGGTGGCTGGGCGTAGGGAGGGATGGGGTTGGAGGGTGATGCGTTGGCCGGGGTGGCGGGTGAGGATGAGCATGTGAAACTCTATTCAACTGAGCTGGCGAAAATTAATAAATGGCTCAACGCGGAATCGTGTGGGTGATTTTTGCATGTTTTGGGAGCTCCGGCAGAAAGTGAGTAATAATCTTCATGCCCAAATACTGTTCGTCGCGGAAGCCATACGCTTTGCGCTGGATGACGCGAATCGTGTTGTT
>JANNJF010000375.1:0-7629 GCA_031405715.1 Gammaproteobacteria bacterium
GTGGCCCTGGGCGCGTTGCTGACGCTGGTCGGATCCTGGTATGCCCACGTCTTTACCAAACCCTATCTGACGCCCGCCTGCGCGCAGCGTGAACGGACCTAATCGTCGATACAACGAATAACCGCGTAGGGCTACGATGTAGGGCGCGCCCTACCACCCGGTGTGAATAGTTGGACGTATTTCCGACTCAGAGCACTAAAGATCAACCGGCAAGTAGAAGAATACGAAGCGCCCATCCTCGATGTCGACCTTCAGGGTCGCGCCGTGATGCAGGCCGTAATCCACATACCCGGGCACGGCGCTGTCCCGATGACATTCGCTCGCGTGCTGGGGCGATTCGAAATCGCGGTCCCGGTCGTACCACGACAGCAGCATGGCGTCACCGAGACGCGCCGCCGCCGCGTGATTTGCCAGCCGCATCGCGGCGAGATAATCGGGCAACGCTGGATCGGGGCGCAAGGCCAGCAACGCCACGCCTGACAAGTCGGGTAACGTAGGCAAAGCGCAGGACGCTTCCTGCGCCTTACCCGAAGCTGGCGCGATCACATCAGGGGCACGCACGAATTTATGGGTCATCGCCCGATTCTCCGATCAGCACCCGTCAGTCTGTTTACACCCTGACATGCCCGCACGCTCCACTACACGGTCGCCCGATGGATCTGCCGCTTGAGGGAATGAATACGGCGCAAGACCGTCTTGAGCTGGGCACGATCGTGTGCCGCCAACGCGGCGTCGCGCTTGACCTTTAGTTCGCGAATGCGGGTTTTGATCGATTGTTTGTCGATCCCCACCACTTCATGATGGGCATGGGCCTCGATGGCCAAAGCCGTGCACACCGCCGCGAGCAGATGGTCCTTGTTGAGCTGGGTATAACCTTTCACCGCCTCGTGCTCGATACCGGCGGCAATCTCACGCAACTCTGCCACGGTCTTTTTCTTGAGGTCTTCGTAGGTATGCGTCATGCGGGAACACTCCTTATGTCAGCCAGGGAATCCGAGGGACGGGCAAGAGAGTGACGGCTTCACCACCCGTGGCTTTTTATAACATTACCTACACCCGGAATTCAACCGTGGGGCGCCACCCGCCCGAGGGTATAGGCAGGGGCACTGGCGTTACCGAACCTCGGGTATCAGCAGTACAGCCGTCAGCGCAACAACAGCTTGATGGTGGCGTTGATCTGCGATTTTGCCTCTTGCAGTATCTGCACACCGGCGCCCGCATCCATCTGCTCCAGGCCCAGGCGTTTGAACGCCGGTAAATCGCTCAGCGCCGGGCCGTCGATCTTGCGGGCCCCCAGCAGGCCCGCGTGCAACAACGCCACCTGTACAATATCGCAGTAATCCGGCTCACTCGCGCGCCGCTCCCAGCGCCGCGCCTCGCCCGCCGTGGCGATCAGATCCGCATCGAACTCCCACTGCCTGAGCAACATCATGCCGACGGGTCCACGCATCGCCTGAATGGCGGTTTCCAGTAGAGTCGCGTCGCCTTTCAGGTCCGAATGGCCCTCCGCCACCACCAGTACCGGCACCACCCCGATGTCGTGCAGCAACCCGGCGAGAAATGCGTGGTCTGCATCAAAACGCCGGTTGAGGCGCCGCGCGAGCACATGGCTGATGACGCCGACCGTGATGCTGGATTCGTACAACTGTTGCATGCGCTGGGCGATCACGCTGGCCTTGGGCTTGAACAGGTTGCGCAGGGCCACCGTCATGACAATGGCGCGCACGCCCTCCAGTCCAATGCGGGTAATCGCATCCTTGAGGGATTCGGCGGGACGTGTGGACATGTACAGCGCGCTATTGGCCACCTGGATGATGCGTGCCGCCACCACCGGATCCATCTGCAGGATATGGGCGACACGCTGAAAATCGAGATTGGGGTCCTGCAGCGCCTTATTGATCTGCCGCACCACATCCGGAAGACTGGGCAGGCCGATCTGGCGGGTGTGAAATAGCTGACGGATCTCGGCAAACAACAGGTTACCCTGAGTCGGATCGTCGTCCGCGACTTCCACCACACTGACGCCGGCATCCTCCGCCTGCACGCCGGTATAATATTTCTTGAAGACATTCTGGTCGATGCGCAGCAACCGACAGGGCTGCTTGCAGATTACCTGGGTCTGCGGCACATAAATGAGAAACAGCGGCGTTTTGGCGCGCTCACTGCCGGTGAGTATGGTCTGCACCGGCTGATTCGCGCTCACCAGGTTCACTTCCCCGCTGAGAAGGTACAGCACACTCTTCGCCAGCTCACGTTCGCCCAGCTTCTTGCCGGGGCTAAGCGCCAGGATATCCGCATGGCAGGCGATATCGAGCAAGGCCGCATCACCCATAGTACGGAATGAGGGCAACGTCAGGAGCAGGCGGATGTCGATCTTCGGAACCGGTATGTCACTCATTCACTGTCCCTGGATAATGAAAGCCTGTCGTCCAGGCACTGCCGACGTGGCGGGTACATGTAGATGGAAATATGTCTACTGGAATCGGACATTGGATACAGTATATGCGAACTATTTAACCGCGGGCCGACGCCTAGCACTTCATCCAATAAGTTTTTCCGTATCACCGCTAGCGCCAGTGGAGTGCGCCCTACGGTTGGGTACTTATTGTTGCCCTACGTCCATCGCGTCGGCCACAACCGAGGGGTCCCTTCTCCCCTTGGGAGAAGGACAGGATGAGGGGCGAGGCCTGAGAATTCCCCCTCACCCTAACCCTCTCCGTGCGTATTTTGCCTCCCCGAAGGGGGCCCGAAGTGCACGGGGGAGAGGGGACTCAGGGGTTCCCTGGGGCTACGGAAAAACTTATTGGACGGAGTTCTAGCACCCGGCGGGACACTGTTTGTGGTGAACCAGGGAAAGGACGAGGCCGCGGCGCAATCGTGCTTGTTTCAGGAGCAGGATATTCCCGCGCAGTCCCTGGGCGATGTGGCGAGTGTGTTTGGCGTTTACCAACAAGTGCGTTATGGGTGGCGGGCGACGAAACCGGCCGCGCCTTGAAACCTGCGCACGCCCTGATCACTATAAAGTCCTTAACAAAACATTAACCGCCAAGACGCCAAGTTTATTCTGGTTGCAAGGAGCCTTTCTTGGCGTCTTGGCGGTTCAGAATCCTATTCATTTTGTTAGAGACTCTACGTTTCTCCGGAGGACATGGCAGCCACCAGCGCCAGATCGCCGGCACGCACGGAGCTAAGATCAAATTTTTTCGCCGCCACCGCCATGCGCGTGAGCGCGGCCGCCAGCGGCATGGGCGGCGTGGTGTCACCCTTCTTGGTACGGTGAAAACGCACCGGATTGAGCCGAGCCACCACATAATTGCGCAGATAGGGGGAGTTGAAACCGCGTTCCTGCAACCCGGCGATGATGCGTTTGACGTGCACGTCGATGTCTTCCAGGCGGGCGGCATAACCCGCACGCGTGCGCAGACTCACCACCAGGCCACGGTCGCTGAAGCGATCGAGCTTCTTGAGCAACGGGCTATAGGCGCCACCGGCAAAACGGTTGTTCTGTTCGTAGACGATGCCGAGGGTCAGCAATTCCGGCGCCTCGAATTCGGCGACATAATCCGACTCTTTGGCGCGCGGCTTGCGCGTGACGAGATTGCGCGCCATGCGGATCACCTCCAGGCTGCGGTCCTTGAGGTTGTGCGCCTTTTCGGTATTGAGCGCGAGGATGCGGAAGGCGAGGCTCTCGTCCGCCGACACCAGGGCGGTGATCTGCTTGAGCCCCAGCAGCTTGGCCGCTGCCAGGCGGTGACGGCCGTTGGGTGTCCAGAGCTGGCCCTGCTCGCCGCGCACCACGATCAACGGATCGAGGAACGATCCGCTCTCCTCGATCTTGGCCGCCAGGCGCTTGGTATGCGTGGGCGATAAATCACGTTGAAACGGGGTCGGCTGCACCGCGGTGATGGGCAGGGATGCCAACAGCATCGGCCGACCGGACAGGGGTTCGCTATAAGCGCCGATGACCGCACCGCCGACCGCCAGTACCTCGGCGACCAGGGGTGCGATAGATGCTGCTTCCAGGGAGAGCACGATCTGCGCGGCATCCAGTCCGCGTTTGTCCTGGCGCGGCGCGAGTCGCTTGCGCGCGTTGCCGGGTTTACGGCCGGGGGTCGCGCGCCGGGGTTTTTTCTTGACGGTTTTCCGAGTTGCCATGGGTCACGTTTGCATCCTATGGCGTGCGCTGTGTCTGCTGTGCTTTTTTGTCGCCCCGCGTGGCGTTGTCCTGCTCACGCCAGGGAACGCCGCAACCGACGCGGCGTTCCCTGCATTAGTGACGCAAAACCAGAACCTCAGAACTTGTAGTTGAGCTGGGCGCTGAGTATATCCACCGTGTTCTCGTAGGTGCCCTGAAGGTTGTGGGCGATGGCGGCCTCGGTGGTGTTGTTAATGGTGGAGTCTTTGACAAACAAGTGCGCATAACCCACGTCGAAGGACATGCGGTCGCTGCTGGTGTAGGTCATGCCGAGGGCGATCCAGGTGCGGTCGTTGTCCGGGATGCGCGGGGTACGGTGCTGCTCGTCCGGCACCGGTGCCTCGTCGTAGGCAATACCCGTACGCAGCTTGACGTTGTCGTTCAGCTTGTAGGACAGGCCCAGGGCATAGCGCATAGTGTCATTCCAGTTCTCCGTGGTCACGGTATCCGACTGTACCGGATTGGCGTAGTCGACACGCAGTTCCTGAAACTTGCTCCATTGGGTCCAGCTGATGTCACCCATAAGCTCGAGTTGCGGGCTAAGGACGTGCGCCATGCTCAGGGAAAGACTCGCCGGAAGATCGATGCCGGCTGTAACCGCCGAGTTGGTAAATTGGGTGGAAGCCCCGAGAAAGGCATTAAAGGCGGCAGAACGTGTAAAAGCCGCGTCACCTTCAAGACGTTGTTTTACGGAGGATCGGTAGGCAACGCCCACACGCATCGCATCCATAGGTTTATACAGCAGGCCGAGGTTGACGCCATAACCCCAGTCATTACCCTCAATCTTGGCGTAGCTGTCCACCGCCTGGTTGCCGGGCGTCAGACCGGCAGGGGCACAATTCAGCGCCGGGTTACCACCACCTTGCAGCACCAGCGCATAACAAACCGATCCGGAGTCGATGGCCGACGTCAGTTCGGCACTGATGTACTGGGCGCTCAGCCCCGCACCCAGGGACAATTGGTCATTGAGCTTAAAGGCCAACGCCGGGTTGAGGTTGATGGTCTCCACCGAAGACTTCAGCGCATGATAGCGCCCGATCCAGGTTTCGTCGTACTCCGTGGACAGGCCGAAGGGCACGGTGATGCCAAAACCGAATTTGAGCTGGCCGCTGAGATCGCGCGTGTAGTAAAAGTTGGGCACAAAACCGTTCACCCCGGCGTCATCGGTGGTGCCGGTGTAGGGGACATTACCCAAGGTCACCACCCTGGCACTAACATTGGATATTTCTCCACTCGGCATGATGAAATGCCCCGCCGCCGACGCCTGGGTGCCCTTGATTTCCGTCAGCGCCGCCGGGTTGTAAAACTGCACGCTGGCATCGTCCGTGGCCGCAGCACCGCCGGCATAGGCGTTGCCGAGGCCGCTGACACTTTGCTCAATCAGCGCAAAACCCGATGCCGCGACACCGCTTGCGTAGCCCCCTAGGGCCAGAGTCACGGCCAGCGGTACCACCTTGTAACAGAATTGGCTTCGCTTCATTTTTGCATCCTCCGAGTGTATGGCTATTAATTTTTCTGCCCACAGATTGTCACACTAGCACATTATTTCGAATTGCGAAGGGGGACTGGGATTACCGCCCAAGGCCTGTCAGTACGGCACCTCAATACGGTGCGTCGGTCATCGCGCCGGATGTATAAGCCCTTGGTAAAAGGGGTTAACATTTTTTAGATATAGAATAAAATCGCGAAGTAATGGCTGACGCTGCCCGCCAACACAAACAGATGCCAGACACCGTGCGCCCAGTGGTAGCGATGGTCTACAGCATAAAAAACGATACCCGAGGTATAAAAAATCCCGCCGGCCACCAACCAGCGCATACCCTGCACCGGCAGCGCCGCCAATAAGGGATCCAGGGCCAGCACCACCAGCCATCCCATGGCCAGATAGATGATCATCGGGATAATACGCCGGCTGTTGCGCTGCAACACGTCCACCAGCATGCCAATGGCGGCCATGCCCCAGATGGCGCCGAACAACCACCACCCCACCGCACCGCGCAAGGTCACCAACGCGAAGGGCGTATAAGTGCCGGCGATCAACAGGTAGATGGCCTGGTGATCCAACAGGCGGAACACCGCCTTGGCGCGACCGCTCAGCCCGTGATACAGGGTAGACATGAGATAGAGAAAAAACAGGCTCACACCATACACGCCGAACGCCACGACCCGGCGCACATCGCCATCCTGCGCGGCCAACACCACCAACACCGCGGCGCCGGCCAGGGCCGCAATGGCGCCTAGCAGGTGACTGAGGCTGTTAAAGATCTCGGATCGGTGCATGGGAATCGGCGACAATTGAATTTGAGCTCGGCGAAGGAGTATAGCCCATCCTGTCTTGACCAAAAATAGGTGCGGCCCAATCTCACGCGGGCGTGGCGGGGTCCTTAATCTGGGCCCGGCCGCGCCCCATCTGACATTACACCTACCCGCCAATTCCAGTTTTGTTCAGTTGCCAATACCGCTGGGTCCGGCCCGATACCGGTTTGTGATCTTTTTCACAGACTTCCAGCAGTGATCCCCTCAAGCTATCCACCGGTGCGCATCCTGAAACAGAAACACTATCCCTACAGGAGTGGACATGGAAAACGTCACGCCGCCTCGAAGCAAGGAAGAACAGCAGTTTCCTGCGGTTCTGGATCTCTCCCCCTTCGGGATCATTCTGTTGGATGAATCCAACCATCTCACTCAACTGAATCAACTCGCCGAACTCGTCATGACCGAAGCCGATGGCCTGAGGGTAAGGCAAAACTCCCTGTGCGCCACAAACCCCGCTAGCCAGCAACGTCTACGCCGGGCCCTTGAACAGGCAGGAACGACCCACGACCATCGCGCCGCCACCGGGGATGAGATCATTACAATTTGCCGATCATCGGGGCGAGAGCCCCTGGAATTACTCGTTACGCCCTTGCATCGACAACGACACACTGCATCTGTCCGGGGCCTGCCATCGTTGGCGGTACTCATCTGGGATCCGGAGAAGATGTCGCCGTTACGGCTTGATCGTGTACGTCACATGTACCGTCTGACCGCCGCAGAAGCCAGGGTTACCGAGGGTCTCGTACGAGGCATGGCAGTAGTTGAATTGGCACGGGAAATGCGAGTTCAGGCGAATACGATACGCACCCACCTCAAACGTATATACGACAAAACAGGGGCCCGCCGGCAAAGCGAACTGATCCGGTTGCTCGCCAGAAATTTGTTGTTAAACATGCCGTAAAATTTTCACCACCATCACCCATCTGGGTAACGCGTTATTTTCGGCAACTTGCTATATAACCTCTGCATTCTAAAAAAACACATAGCCACAACCAATAAAGGAGATAGTTATGCTGCGCAAATTAAGAACTGCAGTCTTCAGCCTGTTGGCAACAGCGTTATTAATGTCTGTTGCTGGTCCCACCCTGGCCGCCTGGAGTGCCAGCACGTCCGAGGAA
>JANNJF010000376.1:0-1501 GCA_031405715.1 Gammaproteobacteria bacterium
CCATCTTCTCGACGGCGATTGTGGCCAGTTTCTGAGTCCGACCAGATCAGGCCAGGGTGAGCCTGCGCGACGCCTGCCCCGTGGCCCAGTGTGTTCGCGGACGTTGGTCTTAGACAGGACCATCCGATTATGCGCGCCACATTCACTGCGGAATTATTCAGCAACGGACACCGCGCGTGAACCCGGTCGGCTCACAAGACTGCGAGCCGGCCGGTCCCGCATAATTCGCAGGCCGTTAGGGTGTCGGTATCTTCCACCACCGCAACGCGACCGCCACAATCCCTGCAGCCATACATACCGGCGGGATGTTTCTTCGGCAACGGGGGTGTAATGGTGGTGATTTTGGGTTCCGCGCCGACGTATTCGCGCCGCCCGCAGTTATCGCAGGGGGGTAATTCGCTGTACACCTCCGAGAAGATCGTACTCTGCCGGCATCCTTTGCATTCGTAACGCCCTACCGGATATTCGACGATGGTTCTGGCCACGGCGGCCTGCGCCTTGGCCTCGACCAGGGCGCGCTTCAGTTCCTCACCGAGGCGCTGGGCGCGGGCTTCAGCGGCCTTGGATTCCAACATGGCGACTTTTATTTCCTGGGCCAGGGCTTTGACCCGTTCTTGTGCCGATGGCATGCGATTTTTCCTGAATGGATCGTGCGTTTTTCAGCAAAGAATAGAAAGAAGCCGGGGCAAACATCGTTATTCCCTAATATATACTATTGACGACCAACGCCCCACCCCGGGATCCCCACCCGAAGCAATTTATCACAAGCCACCCGTTGAGGTGGAGTTAATATGCCTCTTAGCTAGGGCACTACATGCTGCAGCGGGTCGCCCTGCCTGTCCTGCTGCCGTACGCCCTATCCATCCCTCGCCAGCCCCTCCGCTCGTCGGAAAACCCAGCAACCCGACCGGCATGGGCGAACAATCCGCAATTAACGCGGTCCATCGTAAACATACGGGACCATCTTCATCTGTCGCCGGGCGACACACGAAGCGCACAGCGTCCAGCCAACAATGATTGATTAATCACAGAATGGGCCCATGACTTGCGCTATAAGGAGCTGAACCATGCGAAAAATGCTTTCCACGCTTTCCCTTTTGCCGGGCATCGCGTTTGCCAACCTCCCGACCACCGGCGAAACCATCGCCATCCGTTCCGGCGCCCCGGCCTACTACCGGGTGGCCACGACCAAGACCGCCGATGAACTCAACGCCATGTACGGGGTCGACAAGGCCCAGGGGCGGGCGATGTTGGCGGGTGTCTTGCTCGGCTGGGACACACCATTGGCGAACCCGGAAAATTACAACGCGCTGGGGGAGCTACGTTATACGCCCGAGGCGGGCGACACCTGACGTTCAGCCCCTGGGTTTCCGTTGAGAGGCCTGCATCGAGCGATGCAGACTGCGCGGCCGCTGGGGCGGCCGCGCCTCGAACAGGGGCATGTCAGGGGGTGTGCCACGGTGGCCGGGCGGGTTGGATTTTCCGCTCCGCCCGTTGGCCA
>JANNJF010000377.1:0-5824 GCA_031405715.1 Gammaproteobacteria bacterium
GCGCCGGCCACGCCGTGACGCTGCTGGAGAAGAATGACCGCATCGGCGGATTGCTGCGTTATGGCATCCCCGACTTCAAAATGGAGAAGAGCCACATCGACCGGCGCATACAGCAGATGCGCGCCGAGGGCGTGGAGTTCCGCCTGAACCAGCATGTGGGGAAAGACCTGCCGGTGAAAAAACTCATGGACGAATACGACGCCGTGGTGCTCACTGGCGGTGCGGAGCAGCCGCGCGACCTGCCGGTGCCCGGACGCGAACTCCAAGGCGTGCACTTCGCCCTGGAATTCCTGATTCAACAGAACAAGCGTGTCGCCGGCGATACCATCCCCGCGCAGGAAACACTCATGGCCACGGGCAAACACGTGGTGGTCATCGGCGGTGGCGACACCGGCTCGGATTGCATCGGAACCTCCATCCGCCACGGTGCCCTTAGCGTCACTCAATTGGAAATTAATGCCAAACCGCCGGTGCGGGAGAACAAGCCCCTGGTGTGGCCCAGCTGGCCGAACAAGCTGCGTACTTCATCGTCGCAAGAAGAAATCACGCAAGGCGGCCGCGAATGGGCCGTGGCGACCAAGGGCTTCTCCGGCAAGGACGGGCGCGCCACTACGCTGCATGCGGTACGCCTCGACTGGAAACAGGACAAGGCCGGCGCCTGGAAAATGCAGGAAATCACCGGCAGCGAGTTTGACCTCAAGGCCGATTTGGTGTTGCTCGCCATGGGTTATAACCACCCGGTGCACACTGGCTTGCTGAAAGATCTGGGCGTCAACCTCGATGGACGCGGCAATGTGCAAGCCGATGAGCAGCGCTATCAGACCTCCGTGTCCAAGGTATTCACTGCCGGCGACATGCGTCGCGGCCAGTCCTTGGTGGTCTGGGCGATACGCGAAGGCCGCCAGGCGGCGCGCGCCGTGGACGAATTCCTCATGGGGGCGTCGAGTCTGCCGCGCTAGTGTAGTGCGTCGTGCACCCCACAATCCCCTCTCCCCCAACGGGGGAGAGGGTTAGGGTGAGGGGGAATCTTCGGTCTTTGTCCCTCATCCTGTCCTTCTCCCCCGCGGGGGAGAAGGAACCCTGGGTTTTGAGCGGTGGAAAGCGCTGATGGCAGACGTAAGTTCCAAACAGAATGGCGCACTACACTAGCCCGCGTAGCATTGGGCATACCGGGAACATGTCGCCCAGGTCGGCATGTTCGTTATCATGAATAATTACAATGCGCCAGCGCGCGCCGCGAGACCCATGCCGACACTAAAAAACGACCGTTTCCTGCGCGCCCTGTTGCGCCAGCCCGTGGACGTTACTCCCGTATGGATCATGCGCCAGGCCGGGCGTTATCTGCCCGAGTACCGCGCGGTGCGCGAGAAGGCCGGCTCTTTCATGCAGCTATGCACCACCCCCGAGCTCGCGTGCGAAGTGACCCTGCAACCGCTACGGCGGTTTGACCTGGACGCGGCCATTCTTTTCTCCGACATATTGACCATCCCCGACGCCATGGGCTTGGGCCTGCATTTTGCCGAAGGCGAAGGCCCGCAGTTCGATCATCCTGTGCGTAGTGCCGCCGACGTGGCCAAGCTCGGTGTTCCGGATCCGGAAGATAAACTGCGCTATGTGATGGACGCGGTACGCCTCATTCGTCGTGAACTCGACGGCAAGGTGCCCCTCATCGGTTTCGCCGGCTCGCCCTGGACCATCTCGACCTACATGGTGGAAGGCCACGGCAGCAAAGACTTCGCCGCCATCAAGAAAATGATGTTCGACCAGCCGGATGTGCTGCACAAGCTGCTCGACGTGGTGGCGCGCGCCACAGCGGAATACCTCAATGCCCAGATCGCCGCCGGCGCTCAGGCGGTGATGATATTCGATACCTGGGGTGGCGCGCTGTCGCCGCGCGACTACCTGGAGTTCTCCCTGCATTACATGCAGCAGATCGTGCAGCAACTCACGCGTCAAAACGAAGGCCGGCGCGTGCCGGTGATCCTGTTCACCAAGGGCGGCGGTCAGTGGCTGGAAAAAATGGCCGCCACCGGCTGCGATGCCCTGGGTGTGGATTGGACCACCGACCTGGTGGACGCCCGCGCCCGCGTCAACGGCCGCGTGGCGCTGCAGGGCAACATGGATCCGTCGGCGCTCTACGCCTCCCCGGAGCGCATCCGTCAGGAAGTGGAAAGCGTGCTCGACAGCTTCGGCCCCGGGCCCGGCCATGTATTCAATCTGGGTCACGGTATCCACCCGGGAGTGGACCCGGAGCGGGTGGGCGTACTGGTGGATGCGGTGCACGAGCTCAGCAGCAAGTTTCACGCGACGACGTAACACGGGAGAGGCCCTCGTGTCCGGAGTGCGGGAGCTTGCTCCCGCTATTCAAAGTTTAGTGCCCTGCCCAAGAGTATCTTTTTCTCGGATACCTGTAGCGCGACTAAGACGGTCCCGGTAGGTGTTTCAGGCTTGTGCGTTCGCGCAGGCTTGCCCGTAGATCAAACACGCTGGCAGGTATCTCATCCTTCTCTCCCGCCGCTTTCCGTCCAGGTCGATGCGAACGAACCCTTAACCGCCATCCTGCCCGGTTACCGCGGCGCGCAGCTTCGGCAACAGTCCGGTAAGCTCGTCGATGGCTTTCTGCTGCGTCACCAGCCGGCGCAGTGTTGCCATGTGATGCAAGGCCGCGCGGCGGCTGGCGGCCGGGAAGCCCATCACCTGATCTTTGGCCGCCACGTCCTTGGTGACACCGGCCTGGGCCAGCACCATCGCCTGCCGGCCAACCGTGACGTGGTCGGTGACACCGCATTGCGATGCCAATACGGCATAGTCCTCGATCACGGTCGAGCCGCCGATGCCGACCTGGCCGCACAACAATACCCGCGCACCGATGCTGACGCCGTGGGCAACATGTACCTGGTTGTCGATCTTGGTGCCCTCGCCAATGCGGGTGACGCCGAGCGAGGCGCGGTCTATGCAGGTGTTGGCGCCGATCTCGACGTTCGCGCCGATCTCGACCGACCCTACCTGTGGAAACTTCACGTGCTCGCCGTTGCGGAATTTGTAGCCGAAACCGTCGCTACCGATGACGCTACCGGCGTGGATAATAACGTGGTCACCGAGCACCACGCCGTCGTACAGCACCACATTCCCATGCAGCACGCAGTGTTCGCCGAGCGTGACGCCGACGCCGATACGGCAGCCGGCATGCACCTGGCAGTTGGCGCCGATACGGCTGTCGGCGCCGATGCTGGCAAATGCCTCGATCAGGGTCCCGCCACCGATCACGGCCGTTGGGTCGACGCATGCCTGCGGGCTCACCGTGCCTGGATTCGAGCGCGGGGGGTACAGGTGAAGCAGGCAGGCGATAAAGGCCATTTCCGCATCGTCGACGGCGAGCAGGCAGCTACCGTTGGGCGCTGCTTCTTTTGGTGTGCCCTTCGGCACGATCACCGCGCCGGCATGGCTGCCGGTCAACTTCTCGAGATAACGGGCGTTGGCGATGTAGGTCAGTTGGTTGGCCTGGGCAGCGTCGATGTTCGCGGCGGAGTCTATGGCGACATCGGCGCGGCCGCAGAGCAGCTCGGCGCCGCAGAGTTGGGCAAGTTGGCGTGGGGTGGTTGTCATGGCGTGATCCTGCTGAGTCTGTCGAAATCGTTCGTGAACTACCCAAAGTGTATTCGATTGCGCTGCTGGATGCCCGTTCTCCGGGTTTGTTTGGGTGGGCCCTACCTAACCTCACTCAGCAGCCGATCCATCAGTCCCTCCGCCTGTGCCCGATAACCCCCGCCGAACAAATTCAAATGATTCAGTACGTGATACAAATTATACAGGTGCTTGCGTACTGAATAGCCCGGATCCAGCGGCCAAGCATCCCGGTACGCCTGATAAAAGCGCGGGGCGAAACCGCCGAACAATTCGGTCATGGCGATGTCCGCTTCGCGGTCGCCGTAATAAACCGCCGGATCATAGATCACTGGTTGCGCGCGGGTGTCGTAGGCGACATTGCCTGACCACAGGTCGCCGTGCAGCAGTGATGGCGCAGGCTTGTAGTTGGAGAAGAGCAGCGCCAGGTCCGACAGCAGGCGTTCGCCTTTGCGCTGCACATCTCCACGGTGACCTTGCGCGGCGGCGAGCCGCAGCTGGTACTCCAGGCGGTGATGTTGCCAGAAGGTGATCCAGTCGGTAGCGGCTGTGTTGATCTGGGGTGTGGAGCCGATGGTGTTGTCGCGTCGCCAGCCGAAGGTTTTTTGTTGTGTGCGGTGCATCAATGCCAGCTGCCGGCCCAGGCGTTCCGGCCCCTGGTCGCCGCCGCTTGCAAAGTCAATGTGTTCCAGCACCAGGTACGCCTGGTGCCCGCTGACGCCGGTACACACCGGTTGGGGCACGCGCACCGAATCCGACGCGGCGATCTCGCGCAGTCCTTCGGCTTCCGCTTCGAACATGGACAGGCGTGGCGCATCGTTGAGTTTCACGAAGTAACTGCGCCCATTGTCCTCGATGACGGCGGCGGTGTTGATGCAGCCACCCCCGATGGAGCGGTGGTCGCCGCCCGTGAATTTTTCGCCGGTGGCGCTGCCGATGTGTTCGGCGATGTCGGTCCAGAGAGACGCGTTCATGGGTTCAAATCCGAGGGCATCAGGGAGATGGCCGCTGTGAGTGCTCGGTCAAGAGCTGCAACAGATGGTCAACGCCGCGGCGATTATTTTGCTTTGATCGGTACACCCCAAGCCCCTTCGAAAAACCGTTCGCCCAAGGGATGGCGTTCGCGTACCGCCAGTTCCTGCTGTTTCAGTTCGTCGTTCAGTATACCTGGTGCGCCCTGGTAGCCCACGGCGATCATCGCCATGGGGGTATAGGCGTCGGGAATATTGAAGGTCTGGCGGGTCTTGTCCACATCAAAGCCGCCCATCTGATGCGCCATGAGGCCAAGGGCCACGGCCTGCAGGCAGATGTTCTCGCTCGACGCGCCGGTATCGTATTGTCCCCAGCGATTGGGCTTGGCGTTTTTCTGGAACTGGCTGTCGGAGGAGGCCAACAACAACAGCGGCGCATTTTTTACCCAGTTCTGGTTCCATTCCCCGAGACACTCGAAGGCCTTTTGCCAGATTGCCGGATCCCGGTGTCGATCCCATACGAGGTAGCGCCACGGCTGATCGCCGAAACAGGACGGTGCCCAGCGCGCCGCTTCCAGTAGCGCCAGCAGTTGTTCACGGCTGACGCGCTTGTGGGCATCGTAGGCGCGGCCGCTCCAGCGGCGTGCCAGCAAGTCGTGGATGGGTGTGTCGGTGATGGCGGGTTTGTCGGTCACGTAAGCTCCTTGTAGGACACCGGGGTGGGTGGTGTCATGCGCCTCATCACTGGGCTGACGGTGATACGGTCCTGGGCGCAGCGCCCATCGATCATGTTTGGCCGCCCGATGGAGAGGGGTGGCGATCGTTTTCCCATGAACGTAAGTGATTAACAAGTGGCGGATGCCGGGGCATTAGTGCCGCCGCCTGTCCGCGACCGACGGATCGGCCACCCAGAATATGTATTTGAAAGGCGCTTCAGGTGGGATGGTTTTGTGTAGCACTATCAGAACGATTTGTCTTGCGTCAAGTGATTTATTCACAAACGATTTGGGGCGGCAGGGAATGGCATGCATGGCGCCATAAAACCGTCACAAAACGCTAAGATTGTTGTATATCTATATGTTTAATAAAGAATTATTTCTCTGTTTACAAAATAATCAATCTAACACAAACACTCAAATTCAGGTGGAAACAGTCGCCCGCCAGGATTTCATTAACACACTTATCCACAGATTTTGTGCATAACCGCGATTCGTTGTTTCCACAAGGAG
>JANNJF010000378.1:0-10957 GCA_031405715.1 Gammaproteobacteria bacterium
ACCTGATCCTCGCCCACCGGAATGCAGGCCGGTTTGTATAACAGGATGTCAGCACTCTGCAGCAATGGATAACCGAGAACCGGATCGCGCGCCAACACATCCATGCTGACCTGCAGGTAATGGGTGTTGCCCTGACCCTCGGCATTCACCACAAACGGCGGTTCGAGGGACAGGTACACCGCGGGTTTGGCATCGCCTTTCTCACCCTTGGCCTTCTTGTCGCCCTTTTTGTCGCCCTTCTTCTTCTTTTTGTCCTCGGTTTTGCCGTTCTCCGCCTTCGCCGTCGATTCCTCTTCGTCTGCGTACTCCGCCGTCTCGCCACCGCCCAGCATGGCTTTCGTCACCAGCACGGTGCCGGCAATCGACACGCCCAACAGCAGCACGCCGCCGAGCACCATCAGCAGCAGTTTCTTGCTGCCGGATTTGGCCGGGGCCGCCGCTGCCTCGTCGTCCTCGTCTCTTGCGTTTGCTTTGGCCATGCACCGCATCCTCAACAGGTTGTTGTTCTCCCCTCCTGTTTAGCAAGACGCGTGCCACTGATCGCTAGGTATAAATCACAATGTTTTCAGATGGATGGAGATCGGGTGGGGGGAAATTGACAGAAATTTGACGTTACCCCGCAGTCCGGCCGGCGTAAACGTGGCTCACTCCATGGCGCCGGTGGGGCAACCGTCACGCGCTCGGTCATGGTGGGTTGGACGTGGAGGTGGGGCGAAATAGGTCGTAGCTACCGTTTTGCCCACTGGCCGTAGACGGCTCAACGGCGATAAATGAATTCGCGTCGATAACTCATTAGGCTATCCATGATAGAGGTCGCTGTGCTCTTGTCCCCGCATGGGGGAACCCGACCTACCGGGCGCAGGAATTCGTGAGGCTGAATGGTGTTGAGTCGGCCGGGGTGGCGGGTGAGGATGAGCATGTGAAACTCCCCCTCAATTACGCTGACGATAATTAATAGATAGACACCCACATAACGGCTAAACAGCGAGCTATCTATGCGCGCCAAAAATGTTACATATAACGCTCATCATCAATACAGTGGGGTAACCTCGATATGTGTTCGCCAAAAAAGATATCTGTATCAATACATCTGGCTAAATGGTCACTACAACATCTGTACACTCTGATATCGTCAGCACACTCGCCGGCGAAGCTCGCCCTCTCAATTGTTGACCGATTAATGGGCGAGCGCCGGAAAATACCTATCGAGTTGTTTAATGACGCGCTCGATCGCCAGCATCGTCTTGCAACCATCGCGCAGTGTTTGTCAGCAGTACTTTTTATTGTCGGCTGTTTTGCGGAAAAATATATGGCACTTGATACATGGACACACACTATCGCTACAGCTATATATCTTGCCGTCTTGGCCTGCTGCGGCATTTTGCTCGAAAAATATTACAGGAGGATCAGCCGTATTTTTTTCTAGGGAACCTCTGAACCAGTCCCCTCTCCCCCGCGCATTTCGGGGGAGAGGGTTAGGGTGAGGGGGATAATCATGCAATCACATCGATGGTCTACCGCCTATTCGCGGCAACACACCCCACAGCCCTCCCACGGAGTACGGGAGCTTGCTCCCTGATAACATTCCGATGCGGCCCCGCCACCTCGGCTAAGACCACCTGGCTCCCGCCGCGCGAACTGGCGAAAAAACCATGTCAGAGAACAATACTTTCTAATATTAGAGAGTATTGTTCTCTGACCCGGTTCTCGCTACGTTCGTTTTCGCCCCAGGGGGGTCCGCTGACGTCCTGTTTCTTCACCGACTAAAGTAGGGATAAACCCATACTAATGTCGACTACACAGCAACAACACAAACCTGAATACTTATTCCCACTGGGCCGGCATCGGTGATTGCGCAGTGTGACCGCTGAATCACTCTGGTCCAGGAGGAAGGTGGTTCCAGATGGTCTGCCTCACTCTTGTCATCAACATACACATATAGGAGAAAATAACTATGACACGGAATCAAAAGAACATGTCATCGCCAGCAGGTTTTTCGGTTGCAAAGTGCTTTATCACACTATTTACGGGCGTGTGTTTGTCCTTGTCCGCTGCGGTAAGTGGAGCCGCCTTCAATGAAGACGCCCTGAGGCCGGACATACCATCCCTCATCAACAAGGACAATACCAGGGGTTTGATTAACGCCTCAGACACACACTCGAATCTTGGCTTTCGGCTGAACGACGATGAAATTCCCGTCGGTTCGAACACCACGTCTGGGGAAAACCGTGATACATCCGTGGCGTTTATTTGCCTGCTGTGCTGGCTGGCTTATCCGGCCTACTGACAGATTACCTTCAACCCTGTCCAAAAATCGGGTCAGAGAGGAATACATTCTAATATTAGAAAATATTCCTCTCTGGCCCGTTTCTCACTGAGTCTCTACCCAGCTATCGGGGGCTTCTCGCCATCGATCGCTTTGTATTCCCTGACTCAGCGAATGACCAAACCCGAATGCACTACTGTCCTCCTCGCACAGGCCAAATGAAATTTTTACTTGACATAAAATCAGTATACTCACCGCCTGAAAAGGTAACAATCATGGCGCCGTTATTTGAACCACCAGCACCCCACCCCGCCGATGACCAGTAGTGAGTCTGTTTGTATATTGCTGAACCCCTGACTATTCAGATATCGGGACCCTTCTTGGGTGTTCACCAAGCTTTCTAGCTCATTCACGTTGGGCAACCGCCAGTCGGAGAATCCACAAAGTACAAGGTTATTCGCACTTGTAACTGCAGCAATCCAGGTATCGGGGACGGTGCTCGGCGCCTGCACCCACATGAGGCCAGTAAGCTTATCTGCGACACAAGCTGCTTCGGTTCCGGTGCCCACAACAAAGCGTGGGTTCGGCCAAGACACACCTGCTTTGATGTCTCCATCCTGGCCAGTGCCAGCACAGGGAATTGCATTTCCAATAGCGTCGTAGCAAGAGGATTGGCCTGTCTTTGGGAGTGCGACTGACCTCGTCGACACGGCAGTGCGAACAGGCCAAGCATAGTTGCTGAGGGACTTATCATCGTTGAGCACGAGACGGTCGTTCATTTGAAAGATAAAGGCGTGAGTTCCACTGTTTGACGACGAACAATAGAGTCGACCCTGCACATTACTAAAGCCCACTGAATTCAGTGTTACCGCATTGTTTATTGGGCCGTATTGGGAGAGGCTGCGCAGCTCTTTGCGATTGGGAAGCCGCCAATCAGTGAAACCGCAAAGAGAGAGGCTGTTGGCATTGGCAAGCGCTGCCGTCCAATTTACGACTGTGGCACTCGGTGCGCGCACCCACATAAGGCCAGTTAGCTTGTCAGTAACACAATCTGCTTCGGCACCGGTGCCAACAACAAAGCGTGGGGTCGGCCACGCTACGCCTGCTTTAATATCTGGAAACCTCAGGAAACCTCAGGGACAGACCACAATTACCACGTATGTGTTGGCATTAAGGACGTTGTAATCGTGGTCAGTCCCTGAGGTTTAGTCTGTCCCTGAGGTTTAGTCTGTCCCTGAGGTTTACTGCTCGCTCGTTTCCTTAGGCCTTGAATCTCGGGACAGACTACAATTGCCACGTATGTGTTGGCATTATGGATATTGTAATCGTGGTCTGTCCCTGAGGTTTCTTCCTTGCGGGCGAGCTTGTCGCGTGTCTGGGTCATGCGAAACTGGTTGGCGGCCAATTCGGTGGCGTTCATGCGGTCCAACAGATTTTCTTTTTCCGGGACGCCTTTCTTGGCTTTGATGGCGTCCCGGCCTAATCCGCCATAGAGGCCTTTGTAGCCCGCATCGTGGAATACACCAAACATTTTGCTTTGCACACCGGCATCTTGTGCGGCGCCGGAAAGGACCTTGAACTCTTCGGCGGTCTGCTTGCGCAGTTCCAGCCGCTCCAGGTCGGCCGCCAATTGGTCGGTCAGCTCCTGGCGGCGGGTCTGGATGGCGAAATATTTCTGGGCCTGGGCGATTTCGGGTTTGCGCGGGTCGCCGTTCTGGGCGATGAGGTAGCAGGCGAAGCGGGAGAGGTGGTAATCGGGTACTACGCGCACACTGCCCGACCCCAGTTTAACCATTTTGCCGGCGCCGGCAAAATGGTGTCCTGGGTTATTTCCTGACTCATTACAGGATGTATAGCCCGCTCAACGGCCTGCTCAAAGCGCCGCCATTGGCTGTACCCCAGCAGGGGTTGCAGGTCGCGGGCACTCCAGTATTCCGCGCCGTGATCATTGGTTAGCTTAAGTCCCTCGAAGGATTTTCCACCAAGAGCCGATAAATGTTTGTTGCTCATGCTGACCTCCCTGTCGTGCCGAGGCCGTCGGTATAGGCGTTGATGTTCTCGGCAATGCCGATCATGCTGTCGATATAAAACTGCCATTTGCGTCGTGCAGTATCAGGCATGCGCCACCTCCTTTCTTCCAACAACGGCTCGGTGAGTTTGATTTCCGTCTTGCAATTTGGATTGAGCAGCGGCTTCGCTGGAGTACACCACGCTGGTCTGCGTCTTGGTCAGGCGTTGCAGGAACCCGGTCCTCACCCTGCAATGCCATTCTTTATTTGCGCTCTTTCCGCGATAAAGGCGTGTGTTTTGGGTTCCAGCTGCAATGCATCGTCGAGGATTTTTTTGGGGTCGGGTTTTGCCGGCATGGTGTTTCCTCCGTCGGGCAATCAAGGGGTACTTGGACTTCGGTATTATGAAATTGAACGCCAAGCCGAACAACACCCTAGATGCATCGTATCAGGTGCAGTTAGGGGCGGCTATGAGGAATTGGTGGGCAGGGGACACTGCTTGAAGGCTCACTGGATTTTGGTCATGCGTGGGGGGAATGTTTGGATTAAAGGGGGCTTGAGTGGATGGGAGGAGTTTTGAAATGGTGGCAGGTCTCAGGTTTGTACCGGGGGTATGGAGGTTGCCACGGCCGCGGAGGGCGCGGCATCGCGATGACGGATTTTATTGGGGGTTGTCGCGCTTCGCGCGCAATGAGGTTTCCTGAGAATGAAACACCCGTTCTTTGAAGATTGTCGCATACCACCAGCTACGCGTAGTAATCGATCAGCCCAAGCCGACCGACAGGTTGCAATATTTCAGTGTGCACTTCCCCGGTGCCCGCCTCCCCCTGCCCGCCATTCGCGCGAGACGGCGCATCGTCGGGGCGCTGCCGGGCATCGGCAAAAGAATGTTGCGCGATGTTCACGTCGGCCAGATTAAGGCCGTTATTACCCAGCATCTCGCGCAACTGCGGGATCGCTGCCTGCAACGCCTCGCGCACCTGGCCGTGGGCGGAAACAAAACTCACCGTGGCCTGATCGTCGCGGATGCTGATGCGCACCTCGATGGGCCCTAAGTGCGCAGGATTCATACGCAGCTCGGCGGTCTGCACCTGCTGGTTGACCATCCACAGCACCCGATTGCCCAGCCCCTGCTCCCAACCCGGTTGGGCAAAGGGCAGTGGCGTCGACGGTACGGCCGGCGGTGTCGTAGTAGATGACGTCGTTCCGGTCGCAGGAATCATTGTGCCCGTACTGGGGGCAGGCGATGTCACGCTGCGCGCCTCGGCCAGCAGCAGGGCGACGTCTTTGGCGGATACAGCCTCCGCCAGGGCGGTGGCGCCGGACTGGCCGGGCTTGAACGCTGCACTCTCCGACAACAGCGCGCCGAGTCCGGGCCACGGCGCGGTTTGCTCGGTACCTGTCGTGAAACCTTTCGAAGCCACGGCCACCTTCGCATCCGCCGTCGAACGTGCGTCGCGCAGCACGTCCTGGTCGTTGCTGCGCAGCGCGGCCCAGGCCGCCGACAAGGGCGCACGCACCAGTGCCGCCACACTTGCCTCATCGCCGACGGGATCCAGGGTGGCGTCCGTGGACGCCACGACCGCCGCTGGCGCAGGCAACCCCGGCTGGGAGGCGACAATCAGGGCGGCAATATCCGGCGGCAACTCCTTGCCGTCCCCGGCAAGGACCGGTGCCGCGGCGGGATCGGCGGTCGCGGGGGCGGCGGAACCGTCCAACGGTTTGTCCGCCTGCTTGTCGCCAAGGTGATCTTTTAAAACACCCTCAAATGGCTGATTATTATTGGAATCTTCGGTCGAAGCGGGGGCGTCGGCCGCCACGGCCGGCTTGGCGGCCGACGGAACCGGTGCGGAATTGGCAGAGATTTCCGGCATAACCTTCCTCGATGGGGCTTAAGACAACACGCGCGATCTGCGCTCATGTCACAAAAGCAATTCGCGTGCCATGGAGTGCGGCGGCTTGTCGCCGCTTTTTTATAATATGGTTCTTAGGCAGGGCACTACACACTAGCTGGTTCTTAGGCAGGGCACTACACACTAGCTGGCTCTTTATTGATAAGGTAGGGCGCAACACAATGACAGCGGGAACGAACTCCCGCACTCCAAAGTGGCATGAGGCTCAGGCCTGGCGCCCTCCTCTTGTCAGGGTTGTTGCCAGGCCAGGGATAAAATCGGCACCCACCGGCACGGTGATGCTGGAGCCGGCGAAGGTGTCGCCAAAGGACTCACAGCGACCCCCCAGGTGGGTAGCAAGAAAGGTCTCCGCCACCGCCCAAAAGGACATGCGATTCTGCGGCCGCGCAAAACCATGGCCCTCATCGGGATAGAGTATATAGGTCACCGGTACCTGGCGTGCCTCAAGCGCATGCACGATCTGGTCGGACTCCGCTCGCTTCACCCGTGGATCGTTTGCCCCCTGACCAATGAGCAGCGGGCGCTGGATGCGGTGCGCATGGGTCAGGGGCGAGCGTGTCGTGAGCAGGGCGCGACCCTCGGCGGTGCGGTGATCGCCGATGCGCCGGGCGAACTCCTCCACCTCCGGCTGCCAGTAGGCGGGCATGGTTTCGAGCAGCGTCACCAGGTTGGACGGCCCGACGACGTCGATCCCACAGGCGAACACCTCTGGCGTGAAGGCGAGACCGGCGAGTGCCGCATAACCACCGTAACTGACGCCGGCGATGGCGATGCGCGCGGGATCGGCGATGCCCTCGCGCACCGCCCAGGCGACAGCATCCAGCAGATCCTCGTGCATCCTACCGCCCCACTCCCGGTTGCCGGCATTGAGAAACGCCTTGCCGAAACCGGTGGAACCGCGGAAGTTGACGCTCAGTACCGCGTAGCCGCGGTTGGTAAGCCATTGATGCATGGCGTTGTAACCCCATACGTCGCGCGCACTGGGGCCGCCGTGCACCCAGAGCACCATGGGCAGAGGCCGCGACGGACGATCGCTGCCTTTGTTATGGCTCACGACCGGCAAACTTAAATAGCTGACGAGATTCAAACCATCCCGTGCGCGGATCACGCGGGGGTGTTGCTGCGCCAGCGGCAGGCCCTCCAGACCGACGCGGTCGATACACAGGAACTGCGCATGGCGCGGGGCGCGTTTATAGCGGTAGTAGCGCACCGGACCGTCATCGGGCACGAAGGCCACGGTCCAGACCCGATCATCCAACGTACGCGCCAGCAACAACAGTTCGCCGGGGGCTACGCTGCGCAGATACTTCAAATCCTCGGCGACCGAGGCATCCAGCGCCTGCCAACGCCTACGCTCGTAGGTAAATGTCAGCGCCTGCGCCGTTCTCTCCGTCGGATGCCACAACACCTCGCCCGCATCCACCTGCGGGTCGGCGGCCAGCAGGGTGCGCGCGCCGGTCACCGTGTCCAGGGCGACGAGGGCCGCGGTATCCCGGCCGCGGCTGTCCAACATATATAAAAGGCTGCCGCTTCCATCGAAACCGAGGGCGCCACTGGTACGCGTGTCCTCCGGGGGAAACCGCTCCAGCAGACGCCACTGGCCAGCGTCGGTCGGGATATGCAGTTCACTGCCGCCATCGACGGCAGTGCGTACACCTAAGCGAACGCGATAGTCGTCGTCACATACGAAGTGGGAAAATTGTTTGTTGTCCAGCAGTCGCTGACGACTCCCGTTGATGATATCCACACGGTAGAGATTGTGGTACTCGGGTACATCATCGTTGAGCGCCACCAGTATGTCGCGGGGAAACTTCGGCCCCATGTGTTGGATCTGCGCGTGCACGCCGGCGATCGGCGTGAGGTCGAGGATGGCGCCGCTGCTGAGACAGGCGCTATAGACGCGCCAGTTCTCGTCACCGTTGCTGTCCTGAATATAGAGGAGGTGGTCGTGGGTGTAGGCCCAGTGATAGGACGGGATGCCGCGGCCGGTATCCTGTGTCACCGGCCGCGCCCTGGTCGGATCGGCGGCGGGTGCGACCCATAGGTTGAGCACGCCCGCGTGCGGCGCCAGGAAGGCGATCTTTTGCCCATCGTGGCTCAAGCGCAGCATGGCCTTATCCGGGTTGTCGAAAAAACGGGCGCGCGGGATCAGCGGGGTGACGTGCGGGGTCTGCATGTGTTCCTTTAACGTGCCGGGCTATGGTCGAGTGCTGGATCAGCTGACGTTACCAGGAAATCCAATCGCGATCATCCACAGCTGCTGCGCTTTAGGGAACCTCAAAAAAATCGGAAATGTAGGGTGACTTATACCCGGAGGGCACGCGAGCGCAGCGAATCCCCCTTAAGGGTAGGGTACCATAAGCCAGTGTGATTTTGGGTTACGCCCTTCGGACTCGCGTGCCCTTTAGGGTAAACCCATCTACATAAAAACCCAAGCCCCCAAGACGCTAATCAATCCTTATCTTTTTTCCCGTGCAGCGTGTGTTGCTGAATCGAGCGCTCGTCGGACTCCGCCTGTTCGCGTCGCTCCGCTGTGGAGTCCTCCTCCTTCTGGTACCGCTCAACCACCTTGTCGAGCGCCTTGGCGCGTACACGGGCCTCGGACCAGAGACGGCGCTTGTGCTCGTATTCGCGCCGGTGCCGATCGACGCTGGCCTGCTGGTGGCCAATGGCCTCGTTGAGGCGTGCCAGGAATACCCGGTAGTCGCGCATCTGCTGGGCATCGATACCGGATCCGCCGGACTTCTGCAGATGCTGGCTGTATTCCTCGCGGTAGGTCACGAGTTCAGCGTACTTGGCTTCCGCGGCGGCGAGTGTGCGCCGGTATTCGCTGAGCTCCTTCGCCGCCGTGCGCTCGCGCGACGTGGCGACGCGGGTCAGGGGTTGCATGCGTCGTGATTTTGTCATGCTCTATCCCTAGTCACTGCATGCCGGGTTTGTAGGGTGGGCATCGCCCACCAGCGGAGAATATCGACGCCCCGTGTGGTGGGCAATGCCCACCCTACGTATATTAGGTCTCGTATCGGCGCCTGCACCGCTTAGCCACCAGCGGCGATCGGAACCAAACGCGCCAGCTCGCCGACGCTCGTCGCGAGGGAGACCGGCTGATGCATGTCCTGCTGCAGAAAATTCAGCAGGCGTGGAAAATACTCGATCGCCTCGTCGGTGCGCGCATCGGTGCCGCGGGTATAGGCGCCGACACTGATGAGATCGCGCTGCTGCTGGTAGGTCGAGTACAATTGTTTGAAGCGGCGTGTCGTGCGCTGCTGGTTGACGTCGGTGATCTCTGTCATGGCGCGGCTGATGGAGGCCTCGATGTCGATGGCCGGGTAATGGCCACTCTCCGCCAGCTGACGCGAGAGAAAGATATGGCCATCGAGGATGGCGCGCGCCGCATCGCCGATGGGATCGTTGTGATCGTCACCCTCCGTCAGCACGGTATAAAAAGCGGTAATGGAGCCGCCGCCCACCTTGCCGTTGCCGGCACGCTCCACCAACTGTGGCAGCTTGGCGAACACCGACGGCGGATAGCCCTTGGTGGCCGGCGGCTCGCCGATGGCCAGGGCGATCTCGCGCTGTGCCTGGGCGAAGCGCGTGAGGGAATCCATCGACAGCAATACCTGCTTGCCCTGATCACGAAAGTATTCGGCGATGCTGGTGGCCAGCATGGCGCCGTGCATGCGCATGAGCGGCGGGTCGTCGGCCGGCGAGGCCACCACCACGGCGCGCGCCATGCCCTGGGAGCCGAGGATGTTTTCGATGAACTCCTTCACCTCACGCCCGCGTTCGCCGATCAGCCCCACCACGATCACATCGGCGTTGGTGAAGCGTGTCATCATGCCGAGCAGCACGCTCTTGCCGACACCGCTGCCGGCGAACAGGCCCATGCGTTGGCCGCGGCCGACGGTGAACAAAGAATTGATGGCGCGTACGCCGACATCCAGCGGCTCGCGTATCGGGCGGCGCGCCAGGGGATTGATGGGCTTGCCTGCCAACGGGATACGCGCAGTGGTACGCGGCACCGGGCCGCCGTCCAGGGGATTACCGGCGCCGTCCAGCACGCGTCCCAGCAGGGCATCACCCACGCGCGCCTCGCTCACGCGCGAACTCGGGATCACGCGCGCGTTCGGCGTGAGTCCGTGGATGTTGCCGGTGGGCATCAGATACAGCCGGTCGCCGGCGAAACCGACCACCTCCGCCTCGATGCTGGCGCCGTTCGGCACCAGCACTTCGCAGCGCCCGCCGATGGCCGCCTGACAACCGACCGCCTCGAGGGCCGAGTGACGCTCCCTGGGTGGTCGAGGCTCTTTGCTGTTTTAAGCCGTAGGGTCGATGGGTCGCGCGATCAGCGAGCGACCGCCATCCCGATGATGTTGGCGACCTCCTCGGTCCGCTGGCTCCCCGCCTCGACTCCTTTGATCCGGCCGCTCTGCAGTCCTTCACGCACCGCGTCCTCGATCGCGCGGCTCGCGTCGCTCTCTCCGAGGTACTCGAGCATCAGCGCGACCGCGCCGATAGCGCCGACGGGACTCGCGACACCCTTGTCCGCGTACTTAGGCGCCGACCCGTGGATCGGCTCGAACATCGAGACGTTCCCCGGGTTGATGTTCCCCGAGGCCGCGACGCCGATGGCGTAGGCCAGCTGGATGAGGGCCCGTTCGGCCATGCCCGCCGCGACGATGTTCTTGGCGACGTAGCGCGCCATGTAGGCGGCCGACCGGTCCACTTTCGTCGGGTCCTTGCCGGAGAAGGCCCCGCCGCCGTGCGGG
>JANNJF010000379.1:0-1098 GCA_031405715.1 Gammaproteobacteria bacterium
CGTTGATGACCGTCCATGAGCGGTTAGAAAAACGGCAACGTCCGCAACGGCATTGGTTCACGAGCTGTCGTGTCGATTATCGACCTGACGCGACGTGGACCCAATCAATGGCTCGAAAGTGCTGTTGTGAGTCTCACATGAAAGGCTTCCGGGAACGACACCGGGACGCTGGCAATCCCAAATTGTCCGGCAGCAGACATTCGTCCGGGTTTATTGAGTGCTCGATCACGAGATACGACTCCCAGTCCTTTGCGCTGGTGGAAGGCCCTTCGCGCAAGGATGCCCAGGAGTTGTGCGGCCGCAGCGAGAACAATCGAGTGGTGAATTTCGCCAGCAGAGAGTCCGACCTGATCGGCCGCTTTATCGATGTGGAGATCACCCAGGCCCTGCACTTCTCGTTGCGCGGCGTTCCACTGGCGCAACCCCGCCTGCGAATTGGTGGCGCATGACACCGCGAAGTTGTGTGGGGTCATGCTCCTGTCACGTTACCGACGTAGGTTACGGTCTTGGCTGACGTGACGACCTCCTCTGAACCCATTGAATTCACCCTGGAGCCGGCGGACAACACGCGGCTCGCCAGCCTATGTGGGCGTCTGGATGAACACATCCGCCAGATCGAGGGTCACCTGGGGGTGGCCATCGCCAACCGCGGCAACGTGTTCCGCATTTCCGGCGAGGCGGGTCTGGCGCGCACCACGGAAAAACTGATCAAGGACCTGTATGCGATCACATCAATGAATAAATCCCTGTCCGCCGCGAGCGTGCGTCAGGCCTTGCAGGAGGCGGACGCGCGTGTGCCCAGCGTGGACGATACCGAGACCGTGCTGCGCACGCCGAAATGCGTGATCAAGGCGCGCACCGCCAATCAGCGCGATTACATCCGCAATATCCTGACGCACGATATCAATTTCGGCATCGGCCCCGCGGGCACCGGCAAGACCTATCTGGCCGTGGCCTGCGCCGTGGATGCCCTGGAGCGCGACGAGGTCAGTCGCATCATCCTGGTGCGCCCGGCGGTGGAGGCGGGGGAGCGTCTGGGATTTTTGCCGGGGGATCTGGAGCAGAAGGTCGATCCTTATCTGCGGCCGTTGTACGACG
>JANNJF010000380.1:0-4170 GCA_031405715.1 Gammaproteobacteria bacterium
GGGTGGGTACCGGGGTCACCGTCGGACGCGGGGTGGGGACCGGGGTCACCGTCGGACGCGGGGTGGGGACCGGGGTCACCGTCGGACGCGGGGTGGGGACCGGAGTATTCGTGGGTGCACCTGGCGCCAGACTATTCGGAACAGTACTGCCACCCGCTTCACAGCCGACTAACGTCGCGAGCCCCGTTACTAAAACCAGCGTAAATGCCGCTTTTTGAAATCTAATTTCCATATTTTCCTCGCCATACTTTAAACAAATAAGCCGAACTTCCAGACGTAGTTATAGCCGGGATATTTCAAGTGGCCTATGTATTACCGATAATTGGGGTTTGAGCCGGGATAAGCGGAAATGCGGGGTAAATTCGGGGGATGTACGGCCAATTTTTGATGGACCGTGCGGCACAATACAGCCGGCCAAGCCGTCACTCTACACGGCCTGTTTCTTTCAGAGCTCCCCCGGAAGAATTTAGATGTGCGCCAGCGCCCGACGCCGCTATTTTATTATAGTGTTATCCCCTGATGATGCCTCATGGAAGGATTCTACGGGCCGTACCCGATGGGGTTTGGCTGGCGCGGGTCCTATGCTTGGCCATACCGTCTACCGCGGCCTCGATGACGGAAAAACAGGTTTGGAAATAGGCCTCTCTGTGTCCGTAGGGGTCGTGAATGTAGGGGTGTGACGGCGTGCTCCACAGGCCTAATAACGTCACTTGGGCATGGGTTTCCTTTGCCCTGTGATGCAGTGCCGTTGCCTGTCGCAACTCCATGCCGATGAGCAGATCGCCTGGCCCGATATCGACATCCTCCCCCCGTTGGGACCGATGCCGACCCAGGTCGATGCCACGCGCCGCCGCATTTTCAATCGCATCCGGATTGGCGGGCGATCCGGTTTTGGCAGTCAAACCAAATGACACCGTTGCAAGCCCTGCGCGCCGTGCCAGCATCTCGGCGTATGGACTCCGGCAGATATTACCGCGGCAGACAAATACCAACCGCTGCACGCGCGTCCAGTCTACATTGCGCAACGCACGAAATCCTCCGAGCGCGTCCCATAGCCTGGAAACATAGTACCTTAAGACGTAGCGTGGTCCGCCGAAATTATCCATTGCAAACGCCCGTAGCCGTTCCATGCGCAACAACATCTTGGCCCGCTCAATCCAGGAAGAATACTGTATAACATCTTCGAGCTCGCTGGTGAGCATGTAGCGATTAATACGAAAGCGCGCGCGTGGACGACGATCCTTCGGCGCCAGGTCCGCGTGGCCGGGCTCCGTCGTCATCGCACCGGCTAGTCCGCTTTCCTCAAGCAGCCTCATTTCTCGAATCCCAAAATCGATCTGTCTGCCCGTCGGATAGGCAAAAAACGGAACGGGCTGCGCGAGCTCTTCCTTTACCCTGCGCCACGATTCTGTGATTTCGTACTGAGCGCGTTCACGGGTCATGCGCGATAATATTCCATGGCTGACAGTATGCGGACCAAACGAGACGCCCTTGCGCTCCAGTTGCCGGGCCATATCCCACGACATGGGAAGATATGGCGCCACGGGGGTTTGCGGCACAACCACTTCTGCACTCCGCGCCAGACGCTCCAGGGCATCGAGCATCTCCATTTCCGGGATCAATTTCATGCGTTGCCTAAAGTCTTTCGCGCCCGCCATACGCCGGCTTGCGGAGGACAACTCATATTCCAGGCGATGGCCGCCGATAGACAGGGAAAGTTTTGGCTGCCGGCTGGTCAAAAAGATATAGTTGACACGGTCGTCCCAGGGCCAAAGCTGGCGATCGATAAAACCAGTAATGAGAAATATCGTCACGGGACAGTCGAATTCCATAAATATCGGCGCTGCGACGGTGGCCTGATCGATAAAGCCGTCGTCCATGGTGAACGCCACCGCCTTATGCAAAACCGGTTCCTCGCCACGCAGACGTTTATGTATGTCTTCCAGGGACACCAGGTGATAGCCTTCGCGCCGCAGATACTGCAGCGTGCTGCGTAAGAACTCAGGGGTATGGCCCTGGATGTTGTTGGCGGGATCCTGCATGCGGTGCAGCGTGAATACAGCCACCAAATCACGCGTGAGCGGGCCAAACAACCTGCTGAGCCGTGGATGACTGGAAGCGCGGATAATGCCGCTTCTCAGCGTGTGTATTATGCTCGCCTCTATATTACCCACCATTACCCACCCCAACCACCCCATACGCTATCGCGGACTGTGCCCCTGTCAGACCAGACAGGCCTGTGCACCCTGCAGCATAGGCAGCCCATCTCCTGTGCCTGCAAATCAGGCAGGTGATCAGCCGCCGAACATTTTATATTTATATTTATGCGCCCACGGCTCACTTTGCAGCCATGATATATCTTTCAGGCAGTATAAACAGCGACGCCTACAACAATGTATCATTAAGATAGCATTATAGATAACCTTGTTGCCAGCGCTATCAAACAGAAAACCAGGCGGCCCACCAAAACGGACTACAGCAACGACGAAGCAACGCCTGTTGAAGTTTTCGGGAGTCAGCCAGTGCAAAGACCCGCCCTGCTCGCCGCTTTCCACCGCGGAATTTTATACGCCGACAGTTTCCTGCGCCTGACCAACAGGCAGCGTTATTCTATCGTGGTTGGCAAGTATCTGAATGACTACCTGTCGTCTTTTTCTTCTCCCCCGCCTGCGCCAGACGCGGGGGGCACAAAACACCCACACTCAACCAAGTACGACTATCCTGGTCGATTTAAGCATGGCATCAAAAAAGCGATGCGACACCCGGGTACCGATGTTCCGATATGGGGCGCCACCGATACCTCACGGAATTCCGCGCGGCCGTATCAGCAAGCGCTGAATGGGAGAATCTCCGCCTATGTCGCGGGCGAGATTTCCGGGCTGTGGGATGAAAACGAGCCTGACACAGAAACAAAATGCAACTATCAAAGATTCTATCTTTTCGACGTCGCGCTGGCTGACCTACCCAATTGGCCGACATGGGCGTTCAAGCTCATTAATGACTGGATCGATCTCAACCCTCCCGTCCGAAGCACCGCGTGGGATAGTTTCAACTGCGCCGTGCGCTTGCTGAATTGGATTAAACTGCTGCATGACGCACCGGGCGAAGCGTTTCCCGATAGCGAACAGTGGAAAAAGATTCTGCATTCGATACATTTACAGCTGCACCGCATACGCCGTGGCTGCCGCCATGAAGTGCCCGGGAACCATGTCTTCATAGAGTTATTTTCGCTTTGGCTCTCGGCATCCCTATTCACAGACATTAACGAGGCCTGTGAATGGCAGGCCTTTGCCGACAAAAAGCTGGCTGCCGAAATAGACGCGCAATTCCTTGCCAGTGGATTTCATTGTGAGCACAGCGTGCACTATCACGCACAAGTTACCCTGATCGCTTTATATTGGCTATGCGTCAAAGAGACGCAAGGAACAGCTGCGCCCGACACACTCCGGCAAAAAGTACACCAGTCCTGCATTCAGATCGGACGGTTCGTCCTGCCCGATGGATCCGTGGCGCTCTTTGGCGACGGTTGTTATCCGTTTTTTCATGCAACCGTCAGCCAGGACATCGCCAATATACTTCGTCTTTCGAGCACGCTGTTTCCCGCCAGCGGCAACACCAGTGCAAACCGGGCTGCTATCACGACCTCGGACATTTATCCTTACATCGTATCGACCTGTGCCGCGGACACACTCATCGCCGATGTAGGCAATATCGGACTGCGCAATAACCCCGGTCACGGCCATTCCGACCTGCTCAGTTTTATCTATTGCTCCCGCGGTATCCCCCTCACGATAGACCCCGGTACCCGGGCATACACCAATGACCCAGAAAGCCTCCAGCTAAAGAGGGCCGGCTATCACAATACCATCTCGGTAGATAACGCCGACCATGCCCGGTTGTGGGGCTATTTTCGTTGGGCCTTTTTACCGGACGATCCCAGCTACGCGATATCCAGCGCTAACAGCGAATTTACCTTGAGGGCGCAATACCATGGCTTTATGTCGGTGTTGATCCGAACAATTTCTGCATTGCCATTGGTTGGACTAACAGCCTGATGGACTCCCCCGACTATAATTCCCCAGCGACAATCAACCTGCAGTCCATCGCTAATAGCGGAAAGGTGAAGTATGACTTCCGTTCTACTGGTCGATATTTGTCTTTAGGCATGGC
>JANNJF010000381.1:0-5762 GCA_031405715.1 Gammaproteobacteria bacterium
CTGGCATATCTGGCGCGGCGTCGACCACATTCTGTTTCTCATCGCCCTGCTGTTGCCGGCGGTGTTGCAGCGCACGCAGGGTGAATGGCGCGGCGTGACCCACTGGCGTCCGGCGTTGATCGATACACTGAAAATTGTCAGCGCCTTCACCGTGGCCCACTCCATCACCTTGAGTGCGGCGACCATGGGCCTCGTGCACCTGCCCAGCCGCCCGGTGGAATCCATCATCGCGGCATCCGTGATTCTGGCGGCGCTGAACAATGTCTTTCCCCTGCTGCCGGGACGACGCTGGATGGTGGCCGGGGTGTTTGGCCTGATCCATGGATTCGGTTTCGCCAGCGTGCTCACCGACCTCGGCCTGCCGCCAGGCGCCCTGACGGGCGCCTTGGTGGGATTTAATCTGGGGGTGGAACTCGGCCAACTCGCACTCGTGTCGCTTTTCCTCCCCCTGGCCTATGTGCTGCGTGCGTCCTTCTTCTATCGATACACGCTGCGCGTAGCGGGCTCCGTGAGCGTGGCAGGTTTGGCAAGTATGTGGCTGGTGGAACGCGCGTTCAATCTACGTCTGCTGGCATAGTCGTTTTTGGTAAACGCTCCTATGTTTACCAGGTCACCGGAGGCGGTTGCCCGCCACCGCTTCCCACAAAACGTAACGTCGGCATTTCGCGCAATATGCCTGTTATAAATGATTACCTATGCAATGGGGACGTAGCCTATTAGAACTCTCCTTTCCGCGCACGGCCCGCCTTGTTTATGCGCAAACCAACCGGCAAAACGACTCACCGGGCACTGTCGTTAAGCATCCAGTTGTAATCCAAAAATGTGATGGGAACCGCCTTTGCGCGGATACTCGCCTCGACACGCGGGTCAGAGGTTAAGTTGCCGGCATAACGTGCGAACACATCGCCGACGCTCCGATAGCCTTGGTGGCCTTTTTCAAAATCCCCCTTGAACCAATCGAAGATGGACGAGACCTCAAGCTTGCCCGCGCGGTAGCGATTGCGGGTTGGATCGCTGACGAAGCGGCGCATTCCGTCTTCCAACTGTTGATCGAGCTTGGCGGCGGTGTAGGCGCCGGGCAGCAAGGCCGGGCAACCGATGGAGGCACAAACGATGGCCGTGTGTATGCGGGGATCGTGGTAGCGCGCGCGTAGCATCTCGTGCTCGATCCAGTCGAGGTTGTGTCGCGCGCCCAGCAGGGTGAAGAATTTCCGCTTCCACGGTGACTCGAGAAAGCTGCCCAGGTCCTTGATCGAACGCAGGTCCGGGTACTTCGTCAGAATAAGCTCGACAGTAAATGCGTTATAGGCGTTGATCAAGAACGCCATCTGTTGATGCTGGTTCCACTTGCCGAACGTGGCTTGGCTGACGCTGGAATACTCGCTGAGTACTTGCGCTAAGCGTGTCCGCTCCCGCGCCAGGCCGGCATAGTCCACGCGGCTCTGGACGTTGTCCGGTAACCAGCGCACATATTGCTTCGTTATTGAGTCCCAGTTTGTAAACTCGTGATCAAAAGTTTCCACCTCGGCGGCAAAGGCCGATCCGAATAGGGTGGCTATCATCAGCAAGCCTCTGGATATCGTCGTCACCATCGCATTCATGCTCTGCAGGCCTCCTTGAAGGATAAAACAAAAATAACCGGCGATGGCACACGGCCTGCGCGGCGGCTGGGCTAGTGTGTCGGAACTGGCCCGCTGTTCCTTACAGTCAACTACACAACTCGCTGTTGAATCTGCAAAGCCGAGCGACGCGCGGTCTTCTCGCTTGCTGCGCTACTAATAAAAATACTGGCCGTCTCTGGTTTTTATCCGCGCCGTGAGACTTTCGTGATGATTACGTGCAAGAGTGGCGGCCGTTGACGGTCATCGCGAAGCGTGCCCCACCCGAATGAAAATCATCTTGGATAAAAAAGACAGTATCTGTGCCATTGTGCCGGCGCTGGATGAAGCCGAAGCAATAGTCAGCGTGGTCGCTGGTTTAAGTGCGCTGCGCGACGCGGCCGGCATGCCATTACTCGATCGCGTGATTGTGGTCGATAACGGCTCGATCGACGGCACCAGCGCGCTGGCGCGTACGGCAGGTGCGCGTGTAGTCCCGGAGCCCCGCCGGGGATACGGCTACGCCTGCATGACGGGCGTCGCGGCGGCGGGCGACGCGGAGATTCTGCTGTTCGTGGATGGCGACAATTCTGTCGATGTCGAGGAGGCCTCCGCGTTGCTGGCGGCACTGCGTTTGGGCGCCGACCTTGTCATCGGCGTGCGCGTGCGCGTGCAGCCAGGGGCCATGACGCTGCCACAACGCCTGGGCAACGGATTCGCGTGTCACCTGGCGCGCCTGATCTGGGGCGTACCGCTGTCTGACCTGGGCCCTTTTCGCGCCATTCGCAAAGACGCGTTCCATCGCCTCGATATGAAAGACATGACCTATGGCTGGACGATTGAAATGCAGCTCAAGGCATTCCAGCTCGGCCTGCGGGTGGCCGAAGTACCGGTGTCACTGCGGTGTCGCCTGGGGCGCTCAAAGGTAAGCGGTACGCTGCGTGGCGTGATCGGCGCCGGGTTCGGAATTTTGTCAATGATTGCCAAGCTCTGGTGGTGGGAACGGCAGCGTGTTTCCCGTCACCAGAATTAAGCATGCGGTGATAGTTAGGGCGAGGCGTGTTGCGGCTCGTCCCTGTATCCATTTTTCAACTCGTAGCCATAAGGAGACTGTAATGACATTTGCCAGCATCAGGAAGTACGGGCTCGCGTTGCTGCTGCCCTGCATGGTCGGTAGCGCGTTTGCTTCCGGTTCGGATTCATTAGGTGGTGGCCTATCGGGGGAACAGGCGCGTTACAACGCCGGTAAGGCGGTGTATGCGCAGAAGCTTGCCTGCCCCAGCTGTGCACTGTCCGGGAAATAACTCGACAAGACGCATGCGCAACAGTTGCTCACCGATAACACATTGGCCGCCAAGCTCTCGGAGGATGAGCGCGCGGCGCTCGTCACCTATCTCAAACTCCGCTTCAAACTTTAAATCGAAAGAGGACTTAAGTGATGAAGAAAGAAATTATTGCCGCCATTGCCATGGCGTTCCCGCTTCTCGCCACCGCGGACGGTTCCCCCTGGCTGCCCGTGCCTGGCTCCACCTCGCTGACTATCGGATACGTCAAACAGGCCGGAGACGAGTTCTTCGTCGGCACCGAGAAGGCGACGCTGCCGGCTGAAATCAGACAGGAAACTTACTCGATCGGGGCCCAGTATGGACTGGCCGATGCGCTGGCGATTGACGCCAAATTGAATTATGCGCGCAACCGCTTCGACGCCCCGGCGGGTTTCCCACTGCCGAATGGCAACGAATCGGCGCTCGGTGATACAAGCATCGGCGCCAGCTGGCGTGTGGTCGACGAATTTGAACACACAGGTGCGCCGACGCTGACGTTGCGTGCTGCCGTCAACATCGCCGGCAATTACGATGTTGGCAAGATCAATGCCATTGGTGACAAGGCCTCCGGCGTGGATCTGTCGGTGCTCGTGGGGAAATACCTGACGCCAAAGTTTACCGTGGCGGGTGAGCTCGGCTACCGCTATCGCAACCACGCGGTGCCGGATGACTTATGGTACGGCGTGAATCTGGGATATTCCGTCGCGTCCTTCGTTTCCGTATCGGCCGCCTACACCGTGACACGCTCACGCGGCGACCTCGACATCGGCGGCGCGGGCTTCTCGCCCTCGCGCTTCCCTGAGGTACGCGAGGATCGGGACCTGGTCTCTGCCGGTGCCAGCTTTGCCCTGGCCCCACGCAGCAGTCTCAATGTGAACTACGGTGAAGTCATCGACGGACGCAATACCACCAAAGAAACGATTTGGGGGGTTTCGCTGGCGACTTCGTTTTAAGTCCTTCAGTCACTCAATAGGTTAGTCATCGGTGCGGCGGGTTGCCCTCGGCGCGATCGTCGGCACAACCGCCCTGGTTGTGTCATCGTACATGGGCACGACCGCGCAGCTCGCCCGCGTAACGCTGGCGCGTCTGTTGGGCGCACTCCGGGTTATCTACGTTGTCCGCAGCCCACACTTTGATCGCCTCGAACTCCAGCCGGTGTTGGTGCTGGCGGCGTGCATGCACACGTTGGCGCTGTGTGCACAACCAATACTCGAAGACGATCATTACCGCTACCTGTGGGACGCCTACCGCTTCGCCCATGCCGGTACGCCCTACGGTGTCGCGCCGTCGGCGTTTTTCGACGATGCCAGTGTTCCGCCGATATTTCAGACCATCCTCAATTTCATCAACTATCCCGATATCCCGACGGTTTACGGTCCGGTGTTGCAGGCCTGGTTTCTCGCCGGCTATGAAATAGCGCCCGGCAGGGTGGAAACATTACAGGCACTCAACACCGTCGTGAGCCTGACGACACTGCTGTTGCTCGCCCGTTGCGGCGCGGCGCCGCGTTGGTTGTTGTTGTATGCCATCAGTCCCTTGGTGCTGAAGGAGTCGGTGATGACGGCGCACCCCGATGCCCTCGTCGGACTCTTGACCCTGGCGGCCTTCGCGCTGGGAGGCCAGCGCCGCCCGTGGGTGGCCGGGGGTTTGCTGGGCCTGGCCATGGCCTGCAAGATACCCGTCGCATTGGCGTTGCCATTCTTATGGTATCGAGGTGGCCTGCGCGCCCTGATGGCAGCGGGATTCACCCTGGTGCTGTGCTATCTGCCATTCTTGCTGCAATCCGGCAGCGACCTCGCCGTGTTATCGAACTTCGCGCACCACTGGCGCTTCAATCCATTGCTTTATTCCGTCGTGGAAGGGTTCGCCGGACCGGTGGCCGGGCGGTTGCTTGGGGGCGTGGCCATTATCGCAAGTGTCGTCGCCCTGTACTGGCGCGATGCACGTGCAGGACTAGACAGGCCGAAGATACCCCCGGTGGACTACGCGCTGGGCGCGTTGTTGTTGTTCTCGCCGGTGGTAAACCCATGGTATCTGTTGTGGCTGCTGCCGTTCGCCGTGTTGCGACCGTCGCGCGTGGTGTGGACCGCTACCCTGCTCTTGCCGCTTTCGTATTGGAATGGGACGAATATTACAATCTTGGGTGGTCGCGCCTTCGATGTTCCCATCGGCGTGACCGTGGTAGAGATCGTCGTGCTGATGGCGGCAGCGCTGTATGATCGGGCACGCCCGCTCCACCCGCCTGCCTGTGCGGCGCGCTACCCTGCCAAATTGGAAGTGACTCGTTAAGCGCTTGCCCGGCAGTTAGTTGAAGACCGCCCAGGACTTTTTCAACAAACTGCCGGGTGGCGTGTGGAACCCGCTGGAGGTTGGCGTTCACACGCCGCTTATGATCTGCCGGGGGACGACTGCGTATCCGGGCGCGGCTTGGTCCGCCGTCCCTGGCCAAAAGGAAATAGACTGAAAACCAGCCCGGACAAGGCATGAAACTGGGTCACGCGGTAGATAAGGCTGGGAATGGGCAACGGCCGCACGTCACGCACCTCGCGCAGGCGCGGAAGAAACAGCAGCGCCATGGCCGCGCGCGCCAATCCTGAGATCAGAAACAACCAGCACAAACTGCTCGGCCAATCCACGACCACACCGAATACCTGCACGCGCGCCGGCAACAATGATCCCAGGTAGCCGCCCAGCAAGGCGCCGGCAAAGACACCGGCGCTGGTCAAGACACTGTGCATGGCGCCATAGCGTGCGCGTTTCGCCGGTGCCACCGTGTCATAGACATAGTTGCTCGCACTCAGGGAGAAACCGGCCCAGCTCAAGCCACCCAACACCTGGA
>JANNJF010000382.1:0-7137 GCA_031405715.1 Gammaproteobacteria bacterium
GTTCGGCACCATCGCGACGATCGGCGAGGCGAGCGCGCGCACGAGGCGCCCGGCGTCGCGCATTCCGAAGACCAGCGAGCGACCGTCGACCACCTTCGGTGCTGGAATGTCTGCGAGCCAGCTCACGCAGTGCGGCCAGGGTATGATCGCGGTCGCGCAGGGTCTGGCCCATTTTCACCACGAAGTAGGCGATGAGCACCGCGCTCATGACAAACCCCAGCCACATGCCCAGCACATGCTGATCGAACTCGCTGCCGTGCTGGGTATGCAGGTGCGGCAGCGGCCGGTAGGCCAGCATGAGCAGGCTGTAGCAGGCGATACTGATGCCCGCCATGGCCCAGGTATAAAAACCGGGTAAGGCCGCCGCCGTCAGGGTGATGGGCAAAAGATAAAGCAACACAAAGGGATTGGTTGAACCGCCGCTGAAGTACAGCAGCACGGTGAGCGCCAGCACATCCAGCAGCAACTGTGCGAACAACTCCATGTCATTGACCGGCCAGTAACGTTGCAGGCGCCAGCGGGTCAACAGATTCAGCAGGGCCAGCGTCACGATAACACCGGCCATGGCACCCACCGGCAACGCCATGCCCAGACCGCGCACCACCAGCACAACCGTGACCGCCTGGCCGGCGATGGCGATATTCCTCAGTACAAATAAACGCCGCAGGTTAACCGCGTTGGATAGCTGGCGAACGTGGAGCGAGCTGGCGAGCATGCGCGAAGAATTCCTTAATATTACAATTAAGCATACACCGTCGTTGAGAAAATAATAACGACCCCCCTCTCGGGTCATAGCGGAAAACGACGGTATTGAACGCTGTGGGTTACGCCTTTTGTAGGGTGGGAGAACTTAAGCAAGTGCCATTCTTCTCTTCTATGGGTAATTTCCTGCGGCACCTGCCCCTGCGACAAATTGTCGCGCGACACCGTGTCGCATTGTTCCCGGGGTGAAGCAAAACTATCATCCAGATAGATGCAAGCGGGTGTCGTGTGCCCGTCCGCCCCCCCCCCGCAAACCAACCTGAGGTCGTCATGCAAGCCGTCACCCCGCGCCGCACCCTGCTCGCCGGCAGCCTGATCTTCATTGCCTGCAGTCCCGGTGCCCAAGGCGAAACGCCGGCGGACGACCCGACGCTGCTCAGGGAGGTCACCGTCACCGGGGCGCGCGAGGCCCAGCCGGTGGCGGAGACACCCGCCGCGGTCAACAGCGTGTCCGGCGACACCCTGCGCGACACCCGGCCGGCCCACCCGTCCCAGATCATGAACCAGATACCCGGGGTGTGGGTGAATATCACCGGCGGTGAGGGACATCAAACGGCCATCCGCCATCCCCTGACCACCAGCCCGGTCTATCTCTACCTGGAAGACGGCATCCCGACGCGCTCCACCGGTTTCTTCAATCACAACGCGCTGTACGAGATCAACGTCCCGCAGGCGGACGGCATAGAAATCACCAAGGGGCCGGGCAGCGCACTGCAGGGCAGCGATGCCATCGGCGGCGTGATCAACGTGCTGACGCGCGCAGCCCCCCTGGCGCCGGAATTTTCCGCGTCCCTGGAGGCGGGGGACCACGGCTGGTGGCGCACACTGCTGACGGGCGGCAACACCATCGGCAACGACGGCGTACGCGGTGACCTGAACATCACCCACACCGATGGCTGGCGCGATGCCACCACGTACGATCGCCAGAGCGCCGGCCTGCGCTGGGATCGGGTGACCGGCGACGGTGCGCTGGTCAAGACGGTCATTAACTATTCGAACATCGATCAGGAGACCGCGGGCAGCTCGGCGATCTCCTATCAGGACTATCAGACCCGCCCGACCATCAACTACACCCCCATTTCCTTCCGCGAGGTGCAGGCCGTGCGCCTATCGACCGCCTACGAAAAGGAGGACGGCCCATCCCTCGTCAGTCTCACCCCCTATGCACGCTACAACAACATGGACCTGCTGCCCAACTGGTCGCTGAGTTACGATCCGACGGTCTACAACACGCAGAATTCATCCCTCGGCCTGCTGGCGAAATACCGCCGCGATTTTTCTCCACTGCGCACACGACTCATCGCCGGTGTCGACCTGGAGCGCAGCCCCGGCAGCCGTTATGAACAGAGCATCAATGCGGTGAAGACCGGTCCGATCTACACATCCTATACAATTGGTCAGCCCCTCTACGATTACGCCGTCACTTACCAGGGCATCGCACCCTACCTGCAAGGCGAAATATCACCGATCGCGGCACTGCGTATCACCGCCGGCCTGCGCTACGACACGATCCGCTACGATTACACGACCCACCTGGCGGCACTCGACACCGGCAACTGGAAGCGCCCGGCGGACGCGCGCATCGACTACCGGCACACCAGCCCGAAGCTCGGCGCGACCTACGCGATCAACCCACGCCACAATGTCTTCGTGAATTACAGCCACGGTTTCCGCGCGCCGTCCGAGAGCCAGCTGTTCCGCCAGGGCAGTGCGCTCAACACCGTGGGCCTGCAGCCGGTCCGGGCGAATAATTATGAGATCGGACTGCGTGCCCGACCGACGCAACGCCTCGATTACCAGCTCTCACTCTATTACCTCAGCAAGAAAGACGACATCCTGAGTTACCGGAATCCGGCCACCGGACTCACCCAGGCGGTGAACGCGGGCGTGACCCTGCATCGCGGCGTCGAAGCGGGTGTGGGCGCGCGGCTGGCGCAGCGCTGGCGCGTCGACACCTCGCTGTCTTACGCAAAACATACGTATGAGGAATGGATCGTGTCCGGCAGCGCCGATTACAGCGGCAACGAAATGGAGACCGCGCCGCGCACCCTCGCCAACACCCGCCTCGGCTACACACCGGCGCTGCTCCAGGGCGGCACGCTGACACTGGAGTGGATCGTGCTTGGCCCCTATTGGATGGACGCGGCCAACACCCACGAGTACGACGGCCACCGTCTGCTCAACCTGCGGGCCAACCTGCCCGTCGGTGCCGCGTGGGAGGTCTATGGTCGCATCGGCAATGTGGCGGACCGGCGTTATGCCGAATCGTCCTCCTACACCACATCCCGCGGCGAGGAGTTCGCGCCGGGCATGCCGCGCACCCTGTACCTCGGGGTGCAGTACAATTGGAAGGCCGGTCGCGCCGCCACCACGGGTCAGCCTCCAGCCCCTGCGCCGGGGGAATGAAGCCATGACGCACCCTGCGGCCGCGCGCATCGCGACAATCCTGCCGACGATCTTCGCTGCGGCCGTGCTCGCCGCCAGCGGCGTCCTCGCCGCGGAACACGCTGCCCACTCCTCCGCCGGCAAGTCACCGGAGGCGATGCAGAAGATGTGGCGCACGTCCCTCACGCGCCCGCCCCTCGCCGCCACCGGTTATTTCGACGCCCACGGGACATTCTGGCTGGCAGTCGTCCAGGACGGCCACCTCACCCTGGCACGCTCCGACGATAAAGGCCGGACCTATGCCACGCCGGTGAAGGTGAATGCAGAAGCGGAGATCATCGCCGCCGACGGCGAGAACCGTCCGAAGATCGCTGCGGACGCCGCCGGTAATCTGTTCGTTTCCTGGACGCGGCTGACGGCGGATACACCCTTTGGCGGCCACATCCGTTTCAGCCGTTCGAGCGACGGCGGCAAAAATTTTACCGCACCGGTGACGGTCAACGACAATCTCGAACCCATCAGTCACCGCTTCGAGGCCCTCGGCGTCAGCCCGCGCGGCGAGATCTGGCTGGCGTGGCTGGACAAGCGCGACGCAAGCATAGCGCGCCGACAAGACAAAGCCTACACCGGCGCGGCCGTTTACTATGCGGTGTCGCGCGACGGCGGCAGACGTTTCGGGCCCAACCTGCGCGCCGCCGGGCATTCCTGCGAATGCTGCCGGGTGGCCATGGCCATGGACGGGAGCGGCGTGCCGGTGATCCTGTGGCGCCACGTGTATGCCGCGAACGTGCGCGACCATGCGCTCCTGCGGCTGGACGGAAAGTCGTCGGTGTTGCGCGTGAGCGAGGACAACTGGGCCATCGACGCCTGTCCGCACCACGGGCCGGCGCTGTCCATCGATGCCGATAACACCTGGCATGTGGCGTGGTTCACCAACGCGGTGCAACGGCATGGACTTTTTTATGCGCACTCGCGTGACGCGGGGAAAACCTTTTCCGCACCCATGGGTTTCGGCCGCTACGATGCCCAGGCCGGGCATGCGCATGTCTTGAGCGTGGCCGGGTCCGTATACATCGTGTGGAAGGAGTTTGACGGCACAGCCAGCCGCATCCAGTTGAAGCGTTCGGACGATGGTGGTAACCACTGGTCGTCGCCGCGGACTATCGCCACGACCCAGGGTGCATCCGACCACCCTCTGCTGATCCAGGACGGGCGTGACGTCTATCTCTCCTGGAATACGCTGCAGGACGGCTATCGCCTCGTGTCCGCCGGTGGTACAGGAGCGGAAGAATGATGCGCCTGGCACTCGCCTGGCTGTGCGCCGCACTGCTGCTGACCAGCCCGGGCGCGCAGGCGGCGTCCCCGCGGCCCTTCGTCCATGGCAGCCTGCAGACGATACTCAGCCGTCACGCGGGAAAACCGTTTATCCTCGGATTCTGGTCGTTGAGTTGCAGCCACTGCCGCGCCGAGCTCACGCTGCTGGGCTCTCTGGCGCGCAAATTTCCTCACATGCTTGTGGTCCTGGTTTCCACCGACACGCCGGAGGAGGGCGCGGCCATTGAGGCGACGCTGCGGGACCACTCCCTCGACACCTCCGAGACCTGGGTGTTCGCCAACCCCGACAGCGACCGCCTGCGTTATCAAATCGACCGCCACTGGTACGGGGAACTGCCGCGCACCTATCTGTACGCCGCGGACGGCACCTACACCAGCGTCTCCGGGCGGATAGACGAAGACGCGCTCAGCCAGTGGCTGCTGCATCTGCCGGACAGGCAAGCACAATGAACACGCGCACCCCCCTGCCCACGACCAGCGCCTTTGCGCTGTCGCTGCTGCTGCATGTGGTGGTGTTATGGAAGCTTGTGCCGCAGCCGCTGTCTTTCCCGACCGTGGGGTTGGAGCCTATGGAAATCTGGCTGGTGAACTCCGCGACGACGCCGCGACACGCACCGCCTGTATCGGCAACACCAGCGGCCGCCAGGGAAACACCACTAGCCACCTCACCGACGGAACCCGCCATCTCACCGACGGAGCTGGCCTCGGACCCTGTCGGCCAGACAGAACACCCGGGAGATCAGGTTCAGGTGGCGGCGCGTTTCGATGCAGCAAGCCTCGACAACCCGCGACCGGTTTACCCGCTGGCGGCCCGCCGCCGAGGCCTGCAAGGCGGCGTACTGCTCACGGCGCGCATACGCGCCGACGGCAGCTGTGCCGAAGTGCGGCTGGCCCGCTCCAGCGGCCACCCGTTGCTGGACAGGGCGGCCGTCACCGCCGTACAACAATGGCGCTTCCTGCCGGCGCGCCACGGCGAGACACCCGTCGACAGCTGGGTCAATATCCCGATCACCTTCCGCTTGCAGGAAAACGGCTGATCCAAGGTTGTGCATATAACGCCGGTAATGCGCCCGTTACCCTGAATTGAAATCTTCGGGCGTATCGCCCACCGGCGGCTCAACAGGACCGGCCGTGACTCTCTGCACGTGCCGCGTTATGCTGCGCAAATAAATTTCAGCCCTTGATGATCAAGCAGACGCCGCAGGACATCCCCGATGAAAACGCACTTATGGCCACGCACCCTGGCACTGGCCGGCCTCTTCCAGGCGGCACGCCTGGCGCAGGACCTGGCACGTCGCGGACAAACCGACAATGCGGCGTTTGCCGCCAGCCTGCAGAGCATCCTGCGCCTCGACGCCCCCAGCACCGAAGACGTGTTCGGCGGCCCCGCCGGCGTCACCCTCGGGCTGACGCTGCTGCGCGATCAGCTCAAGGCACCCGCCGATGCCGCCGCTGTCGAGATGCTGCGTTACGTCGTTGCGTTGCTCCTGCTGGAACGCCGGCTGTCCACACGGCCGGACATGTTGCAGCGCATGGGCGAGGAGATCAAACAAATCGAGTCACGTATGCGGTTTTTTGCGGCGCAGGATAACGCCGCGACGGATAGCGCCCACCCGCGACGCGTGGAAAAACTCGCGGAACTCTATAGCCAGACCATCAGCACGCTCACCCCGCGCATCATGGTCAGCGGCGAGCATGGGCACCTCAACAATCCGGCCACCGCCGCCGGCGTGCGCGCCGTGCTGCTCGCCGGCATCCGCGCCGCGGTCCTGTGGCGCCAACTGGGCGGCCGGCGCTGGCAACTGCTGTTCACACGCCGCCGCATCGCCCACCAGGCCGCCATGATACTGAAAGAACTCGACCGGCCGGAGACTGAATAAGCAGCGGCGCGGCGCCAGCACACAACACCATCAGCCGCCGAGTTTTTTCTTCAACAGTTCGTTCACCTGCGCCGGGTTGGCCTTGCCCTGACTGGCCTTCATCACCTGGCCGACGAAGAAGCCGAACAGTTTATCCTGCCCGCCGCGGTATTGTTCCAGCTGCTTGGGATTGTTGGCCATGACCTCGTCGATGACCTTCTCGATGGCGCCGGTGTCGGTGATCTGCTTGAGCCCCTTCTTGGCGATGACCGTGTCCGCATCGCCCTCGCCGTTCCACATGGCGTCGAATACTTCTTTGGCCTGTCTTCCGTGAATCGCATTGTTCTGAATCCGCTGTAGCACGCCGGCGAGTTGCGTACTACTAATCGGCGAATGGGAAATCTCCAGCCCGGCGCGTTTTAGCGCGCCGAACAGCTCGCCCGTAATCCAGCTCGCCGCGAGCTTGTAGCCGCCTCCCAGCGCGCGGATCAGATTCTCGTAAAATTCGGCGACTTCACGCGATGAGGTCAGTACCTCTGCGTCGTAGTTCGAAAGCCCAAACTCGCGCACATAGCGCTCGAGCTTCGCCTGCTGCGATTCCGGCAGTTCGGATCGAATCCGTTCGATCGCTTCAGCGCTTATCTCCAGGGGCAGCAGGTCGGGGTCGGGGAAATAGCGGTAGTCCTGTGCATCCTCTTTCGAGCGCATCGAGCGAGTTTCTTTTTTGTCGGGATCGTAGAGCCGCGTTTCCTGCACTACCGTCCCACCCCCTTCGAGCAATTCGATCTGGCGGCGC
>JANNJF010000383.1:0-3752 GCA_031405715.1 Gammaproteobacteria bacterium
CTTGCGCGCGCCGCGCGGCGCTTCGATCTGGGCAACTACAATTTCCTTGCCACCGCGGCTGTCGACGCCTCTATGCAACAGCTCCTCGCCTGGGATACGCCGACAACATGCCGCGCTCCGGTTTCGTGCTGTACACCAACGCCCTGTGGTACCACGTCAAGCAGCGCTATCACCTGCCCCATACCAGCGAAACGAAATACCACTTCAATCACCTGTTCTATCCCTACTCGCGCGAGACTCCGGATTACCGGCGGCTGCGCCTGCTCACCGACTATATTCTCAACCAGTCTCAGGACAACGGCCTGTATTTGAGTTTCGTGAATTTTTCCTTCTGGGGCGAAGAGGGCGATGTGTTCGGCAATCTGCTGGCGATACTGTTCGGCCTGGCGGATCCCGCTCCGGCGCGACGCATCCTGCAGGCACTGGACCTGGTCGAGATCGACACGCCGCATCCGGTGCGCGCCACCGTCCGGCCCATCCGCCAGGACGATCGCCTATGGCGCGACTACATGAACCGTCACCGCCAGAACCTCGAGTATCAGTATCACAATGGCGGCGTCTGGCCTTTTATCGGTGGCTTCTGGATCGCCGCCCTCGCCGCCCTGGGTGAAAAGGCCCGTGCGGCCCAGGCGCTGGAAAGGCTTGCCCACGTCAACAGTCTGAACCAATGGCAGTTCAACGAATGGTTGCACGGCGAAAGTGGCGAGGCGCGGGGTATGACGGGGCAGTCGTGGAATGCGGCGATGTTTATACTGGCGCAGCATTCATTGAAGAAAACTATCTTCTGACTGCATCAGCGGGAATGCGGCGGCAAGCCGCCGCTTTTACAAAATAGTTGCAGGGTGGGTAGTGCCCACCCTGCTACTGACAGGGAGCCTCAGACAGCGCCGCGGCAAGCCGCTTTTATAAAGCGGGGGCAAGCCCCCGCACTCCGCCTTAACTCTCTGCCAGACTCTTGGAAACAATCTCGTAGACATCCCGCGACAGCCCCGGCGCCGCCAGGATACGCTCTAACTGTGTGCGCATCAGCGCCTGACGCGCCCCATCGTAGCGCCGCCACTGACTGAAGGCCGCCACCAGACGCGCCGCCACCTGCGGATTGATCGGATCCAGCTGCAGGATGAAGTCGCCGGTGAAGGCGTAACCCGCGCCATCGGCGGCGTGAAAGCGCGCCGGGTTGGCGTTACAGAACGCACCGATCAGCGAGCGTACCTTGTTGGGATTTTTGATGTTGAAGACCGGATGCGCAGTCAGCGCGCGCACTGTCGCCAGGGTGGTGGGCAGACGCGACGTGGCCTGCAGGGACAGCCATTTATCCATGACCAGGGGATCGTCGCGCCATTCCTGGTAAAACGCCGCGAGGGCCTCGGCGCCCGCGCTGTCATCGCTGTTGGCCAGGGCGTGTAACGCGGCTATCTTGTCCGTCATGTTATCCGCCGTGCGGAACTGACGTACACAGGCCTGCAGGATCTCCGCCAGCTCCAACTCCATGAGATAGGTCAGGCACACGTTCTTCAGGCTACGCCGGCCGATGGCGTCGGCATCCGTGCTGTAGGGCCCGTCGTCCTGGTTGGCGTCATAGGTGCGCTGCAATTCCTTCCGTAGCGTCTCCGCCAGAGACCGGCGCATAAAACGTAAGGCCTCGTGGATCGCCTGCGGGTCGATGGGCGCCATGAATTCCGCCACATAACTCTCGGACGGCAGGGTCATTACCTGGGCGATCATGGCCGCGTCCAGTACCTCGCTGCGCAGTGTCTTGCGCAAGGCGTCGCTGAAGCTCGCATCCAGCCGCCACGGGCGGTCGGCACGCTTGTCTTCAATCAACTGCACTACGAGCTTGATCGCCAACTGCTGACCCGCCTCCCAGCGATTGAAGGCATCGCTGTCGTGGCCCATGAGGAAATAGCGTTCGGCGTCGGTCAGATCGATGTCGATCTTTACCGGGGCGGAAAAACCCCGTAGCACGGACGGCACGGGTGCGTGCGGCACCTCCACGAAGACAAACGTTTCCTCCTGCTTACGCAGGGGCAGCACGCGGGTACCGGCACTCGCCCGGGACTCCCCTTGCAGCTTGAGCGGCAGATCCTGTCCCTCCGCATCCAGCAGACCTACGGCAAGGGGGATATGGAACGGCAATTTCTGTGTCTGTCCGGGTGTCGCCGGGCACGACTGCTGTACCGTCAGGGTATAGGTGCGTGTCGCAGCGGAGTAGCTGCTGCGGATGCGCAGCAGCGGTGTGCCGGCCTGGTTGTACCAGCGGCGGAACTGGGAAAGATCCACGGCGTTGGCCGCCTCCATGGCCTGCACAAAATCATCCGTCGTGACCGCCTGGCCGTCATATTTCTGGAAATAGAGATCGGTGCCACGGCGAAAGCCCGCAGCCCCCAGCAGGTTGTGCAGCATGCGCACCACCTCGGCACCCTTGTTGTAGACCGTCATGGTGTAAAAATTATTGATCTCCATGTACGACTCCGGGCGCACCGGGTGCGCCATGGGTCCGGCGTCCTCGCGGAACTGGTGGGTACGCAGCACATTCACGTCCTGGATGCGCTTGACGCCACGGGAACCCATGTCGGCGCTGAACTCCTGATCGCGGAACACCGTAAAACCTTCCTTCAGGCTCAACTGGAACCAGTCGCGGCAGGTGACGCGATTGCCCGACCAGTTGTGAAAGTATTCATGACCGATGACGCCTTCGATGCCCTGGTAATCCGCATCCGTGGCGGTTTCCGGTTTCGCCAGCACATACTTGGAGTTGAACACGTTCAGGCCCTTGTTCTCCATGGCGCCCATATTAAAGTCGTCCACCGCCACCACCATGTAGACATCCAGATCGTACTCGCAGCCGTACACCACCTCGTCCCAGTGCATGGCCTTCTTCAGCGACGCCATGGCGTGCCGGCATTTGTCCGCGTTGTGCCGCTGCACGAACATGTGCAACTGCACCGTGCGTCCCGAGCGGGTGACAAACTCGTCTTCGATGCGCGCCAGGTCCCCGGCCACCAGGGCGAAGAGATACGCCGGCTTGGGGTAGGGGTCCTGCCACGTGGCGTAGTGACGTTGCCCATCCAACTCCCCCTGCGCCACGCAGTTGCCGTTGGACAGCAACACCGGACACGTGGCCCGGTCCGCCACGATGGTGGTGGTGTAACGCGCCATGACATCCGGGCGGTCGAGGAAATAGGTCATCTTGCGAAACCCTTCGGCCTCGCACTGGGTGCAATAATTACCGCTGGATTTGTACAGCCCCATGAGGGAGGTATTGTCCTGGGGACGTAGCTCGGTGATGATCTCCAGGGTGAAGACCGCAGGCACCCGGGGGATAATCAGCGAGTCCGGGTTGAGCTGGTAATCGCCGGCATCGAGGACGCGGCCATCGAGCACCACCGAGATAAGTTCGACATCGTGACCCTGCAGCACCAGCGGGCGCTCACCCTGGGCGCGGTCGACCTGACTGATCATCTGCAGGCGCGCCTGCAGGCGTGTGGTTTCCGCGCCCAGGTCAAACTTCAATTCAACGGTCTCGATGCGGTAATCCGGCGGCGTGTAATCTTTAAGATAGACGGCCGTCGGTTGCTGGGGCTTTTGTTCAGCGTGGGTCATGAAGGTTTCCTGAATCAGTTATAGATAGTCGAGTCGGCGGTGCTGGGTCATACAGGTCGTCTACCCGCTGGCAAACGTCACGGCATCGCCGAATTCGTGCCGCCCCGGCCGCAGGCGCTTGTAGTTGCGTATCATCACTATGGTGCACA
>JANNJF010000384.1:0-2343 GCA_031405715.1 Gammaproteobacteria bacterium
ACCCTGGGTTTTGAGCGCAAGGTATGGACAAAGTGAAACTATACGTGCCAAACCGTAGGGCGCACGGCACGGGTGCTGGCGGCCATGCGGAAAGACTTATTTGACGGAGTACTAGCCGGTCGCCACCAGCACTTCGTACTCGATCAACTGCAGGAAGTCGGGCAGCGCCGCTTGCAGGGAGGGACTGAGGGCCGCGCCGCTGGACAGCGGGTCCGCCTCAAGACCCAGCAACACCAGTGCCGCCGGCAGCTGCTGTAACACACGCGCCAAGGCCACCGCCGTGGCAACGCCGAAGCCATGGGTGGACACGCTACTGCCAGGGGCACCGATGTCTGCGCCCGCAAGACGCAACGCGGTGCCTGGTTCAGCGCCGGAACACACCGCATCGATCAGGATGACGGACTGCGCGCCTTGCCAGGTGGACAACAGCGATAAGCCAGGGCGATCCCGGACGTCCAACCGCAGGCGCTGCGGGATCAGGGGGGCCAAGCGTGCCGATTGCTTGAGCGCCTCGATTACAACCCAACCGAGACGGTCGTCGCCGTGGGGCGAGCCGATACCGATGACGCTCACCCAGCCCTGGCTCATCCCCGGTTTACGCGCAGATCGAGAAAATGAGTGGCGCAGGAGATACATGGATCGTAATTGCGAATGACGGTTTCGGCACGCAGGCGTAACTCCTGATCGTTGTGCTCCAACCCATAGGCCGTGATGGACGCGCGCAGGTCTTGCTCGATGCGCGCCTGATTCTGGCTGGTGGGCGGGACAATACGTGCGGTGCTAACACGTCCGTCTGCGCTCATCGCATAACGGTGCCATAACAGACCACGGGGCGCCTCGGTGCAGCCAAACCCGGTGCCGGCGCGCGGCACTACCTCCACATACGGTGTCGCAGGAACCTGGTAGTCCTTAATAATGCGCATGGCCTCGATGAGGCAAAAATAAATTTCAGCGGCGCGCGCCACGATAGAGTGAAACACATTGCGGCTAGGCCAGGTGATGTCCGTTTCACCCAGCACCCCGCGTACAGCGGCGGGGAAGCGATCGATATTCAGGTTGACACGCGCCAGCGGACCCACCAGATAGGGCCTGCCATCCAGGAGCGCGTGCAACCCGGTGGAGTGCGGCACCTGGTGTTCGACAAAGTGTTGTTCAAATTCGTCGATGGCGATATCCAGTCCGTTGCTGGCGACGATGCGGCCGGCGTTGAGCGGATACTCCTGCGCATGCCGCAGCGCGACGCTGGTAAACACCTGGTCGTCCGCAGGCAGGTTCAGGGCACCGGTCCAGCGCACCAGGGCCTCGGCCTCAGGCAGGGCCGCACGCAGGCGCGCATACATCTCCGCCAGGTCATCCAGGGCCGGCGCCTGCCAGAATCCACCGACACGCGCACCGACCGGATGTACCGAACGCCCACCCAGGAGACGAATGATGTCATTACCCAGGGCCTGCAATCCGAGACCGCGCCGTAGCACATCGGCATGCGCGCCTGCCATGGCAATGGCATTATCAAACCCGAGAAAATCCGGCGCCGCCAGGAGATGGATATGCAGGCTATGGCTCTGTATCCACTCGCCGCAATAAAACAGGCGGCGCATGTCGCGCACCCACGGACCGGCATCTACCTCGAACACCGACTCGATGGCATGCACCGCGCTCATCTGGTAGGCCACGGGACAGATGCCGCAGATACGCGCGACCATGTCCGGGACCTCCTGGTATTCGCGCCCTTCAAGAAACTTTTCAAACAGGCGCGGCGGTTCGAAGATACGCAGCTTCAGATCGTCGATGCGGCCCTGGCGTATCGACAGCTCGAGCGCCCCTTCGCCCTCGACACGCGCCAGTACTGGTATGTGGATCGAGACATCACGTCGCTCAGTCATTTTTTATAGCAGGCAATTGCTGGCCGGCGACATGGAATTCCGCCGCGGCATTGTTGATAAAAAGAAAGCGCCGCGCTATCGATTCCGGCAGAAGCCCCAGGCCTTCGAAGCGCCGCGTCAGTGCACTGGTATTGATATTCTCCGCCGGACCGTAACACGCATAACAATCGCGCCCGAACGCGGGGCACAGGGCGCCGCAGCCGGTACGCGTCACCGGCCCCATGCAGGCGATGCCTTTGGTCACCATGACACAGGCGTCGGCGAAGCGGCCGAAATGAACGGGCAAAAGCCCGCCGCGGCCACGTTGGACATCTTGCTAAGCAGGTCGATGTCTTCCGGGTGGTTCGTGAATTCAAAGTCGCCGATCAGCGCGCCGTAGGGCTCGCCGCCGGGAGTGCCGAACTCGTTTTCGTAGATCTTTTTGAAGATCTGGCTCTGGTCGAACTCGACGGCCTTGTCG
>JANNJF010000385.1:0-12945 GCA_031405715.1 Gammaproteobacteria bacterium
ACCACTAAACAAGTCCCCTCTCCCCCGTGCACTTCGGGGGAGAGGGTTAGGGTGAGGGGGATAATCAACGGTTTTTCCCTCACCCTGTCCCTCTCCCACAGGGAGAGGGAACCTAGCATCATCGTTTCTGCCACTTGTTCAAAGGTTCCCTAAGGGGCGCGCCGCTTTTGGCGCCTCCCGCTTGGGCGCGGGGTTAGCCCACCATCGGCCAAGAACGCAACGGTTCGTTTCCATGCTACGGCTGCCGCATCAGAATGGAATGCCTCTGGCCGATCGCTCTCGAAAAACCAATGACCCGTTCCGGGGTAGTCGTAGTAGTTGGCGTTTTTGCCCGCCATTTCGAGGTTTTTCTTGAGCTTCTTCACGCTGGCGGCGGAAACCCACTCATCCTTCTCGGCGAAGTGGAAAAGGAAACGTGAATTGCTCTTGCTGAAATCGCCGTTCCGTGCCGCGTAGAAGACCACTGTTGCTGTAACAGGTAGTTCGGGGCGCTGAGCCAACCACAACGCCCAATGCCCGCCCATGGAGAACCCCATGAGGGCAACCTCCGACGTGGTTACCGCCTCGTGATGTGAAAGGTGGTCGATCGCCGCAATCAGCATTTTGTAGACAGGCTGTCGGCGTGACGCGGTTGCCTCCGCCCTAAGTTTCCTGGCGGCAGCTGGTGTAGACGCGACCTTGCCATCGTAGAGATCGGGTGCCAGAGCGACGAACCCGGCAACAGCAAGGCGGTCACACAAGCCTTTGAAAAACGGGTTGAGCCCCCACCACGAGTGCAGGAGCAACACTCCTGGTCCGGAGCCCGACTTGGGAATGGCGATGTGATGGGGCGGCATGAGCATAAGGGCTAACGAGGCTGTAGAAAATCCCCCTGCTTGCAGGCCGATGAAGCAGGCGCGATACAGGGCGATATATCATCGGATATGCCTACTGCTTTCAATATTGTATGCGTATCCCTGTCAGACAGGCTCTGGCGCGTCATCGCTGGTATTTCCATTTCCATCCTCGACTTATCCTCTGTCTGTTGTTTCAGCAGATGCGTGCCGATTGGGGGGTTTTCCGACAGTCTCAACGTTGTTTTAACCGGCGCGGGCCACTTCCTGCCAGGAAACAGTGCGCCGTATCACCGCATCCGGTTAAAAACAATGTTAGGTCTGATGCGGGTACACTCCCGGCCATAGGCAACACTTTAGTCCAGGGACATAGGTAACAGTTGTAGCACAATGACGGGCGCCAAAGAAGGAGGTGCCCCATGCCCTGGAGCGAAACGTCGCCCATGGATCAACGAACCCAATTAAGGGCCTGCTCAAGACTCGTGACGGGATCTATTGTTACCCGCTCACCGTGACCGATGGAGTCAGTCGCTTCCTGCTGGGTTGTCAGGCCCTCTATATTCTACGGCGGTGCACGGGGCCAAACCGGTCTTTACGAAACTGTTCAAGGAGTACGGATTGCCCATGCGCCTCCGCACCGATAACGGTGTAACCTATGTCCCTGGACTATTTTGTTATCGATGTTCCCGACCGCGCGCGCAGTTTAAGCCTTAGCACACTTCTTGACAGTATTCCAAGTGCGTGTGGTCACGTTGGTGCCGAACGTCTTCTCGATCAGCGTCATGAATACAGGCCCACGCGGGTTCGGGACGTAGGCGCTGAAGATCTCGCGGCCGTTCATGGTGAGAATGCGTGCGCCATCGACTTCGATGGGGAGCGAGAGCTTTTCTGTGTGGGGTTCGCGCAGAAAAGTAACGACTCGTTTTGCGTTCGCTGGCAGACGGAAGGCGGCGTAGGGGTCAGCCTCGAGCAGCTCACGCAGGACATTGGCCGGGCGCACGATCGTATAGAACGTACGGCCAAGTTGTTTCGCCATCGTGGCTTCGGCTTTGCGTTCGAGCACGACTTCCGATAGGGCACGCGCGTCGAACGCGACGTTGCCGCTCGATAGCACGGTCTTGATATCGGTGAAGCCAGCCCGTTCGAAGCAGCGCTCCAGTTCGGCCATCTTTGCATTCATCGGGCTTACGCCACGAAGGAACGCTACATAACGAGGCATAGTCTCTCCTTGGCTTGAGCAACCCAACGTCTGAAATCACCGGCCTGCGCGGTATTTTGCGCAGGTCCGGTGGATTGATGGCTCGGGCGTCATGTGAGCTTAGATTGCGAAAGCGCAGGCATGATTACAAGGCCCATCAAGTCGGTAACAACGTGGGCAATGATGTTTGCCGTTAGGTCACGCTGCTCGTTGTCATCGTACGCATCACTGCCACACCCTATCTGCTATATGACGCTCAACGATAAAGCTCAGTCGTGCCGCTTTTGTGTGTCGGTTGGAGCGCTCTGTTGGGTAATGACCTTGATCATTGGAATGCAGTCCAGAGACACGCCCCGTGATGTGGTGTATGTATCTACTTCATTTCCCACAAAACCGCACGCACGGTAAAACCGCGCAGCATTCAGAGTCGATTGTAAAGTCAGCGTCTCCAATCCATGGCTCAGGGCCATGCCCTCAAGGAATTCAATGATTTTTCTTCCTACACCCTTTTGCATGTGGCTTGGATGAACAAATATCGCATCAATTTTACCAGTTTCGATGTTGATCATGCCTGTACCGACAACTTGGTTGTCGTATGTCGCCAGATACAAATTTTTCTCGACAGAATCCATGAATTCATCCGATAACTCGCCGCTTGTCCATCCTTTTATCACATCCATGGAATAGTGGCTGATACATTGACTGCGGATTGCGGCATTCCTTATCTCCAATGCCACCTGAGCGTCCTTGCGTTTTGCTTTCTCTATTTTTAACATCTATGGTCCTACTTTGAAGCCAAGCGATAGAGCTCAGCCGCGCCGCTTTTTGGCGTCGGGCGTGGAAAGCTCTTTCGTAACCTGCTCCCATACCCATGCGCCAGTTCCGGCACCGTGAAGGAAAACAATCGTGATTTCATTTGCCATCCCTAACTCCTGAGACCCAACGAAGTTGTAGAAATCCCAGTTACGCCAGCGGCATTGTAAAGTTAAGGGGCGCCGCGTTTTTGCGGTGCCCTCTCGAACGCCATTTATACATATAACTCATGGCTACGATTTCACGGGGTGTTCTGGGAATTGCTTGGCGTCGTCACAGATCTCGTACCAAGCGGGCTTGCTGCTCACAAACTCATGAAAAAGATTACGCACAATTGGATCATCATCAAAACAGTTGGCCGCAATGGGAAAGGAATCTTCTTGTGACTCGATTTCACCTAGCGAAGTGCCACACTTTTGGCAGAAGCATCTTGTGTAAATACCGGATTCGTAACGTGAGACGAATTCACGTCCCTGAATCCAACGAAAAGAATCTTTATTAACAAAAACAATGATGCTGGCTCCTACTTTCCTGCACCGCGAGCAGTGACACGTCCCCATCATGTTTGGCTCAGACGAGAGTTCGAACTTAATAGCGCCACAGCAACAGCTTCCTCGGATCATCTTCGCTTCCTCTTGGCATAACGTTCTGGTTGTCCGGCGCCAGCCACAGGAGGTACAGAAAACGGACCGTTGCCCCATGGTGCCCGCACGAACCAGTTAGGCTTCATTTTACTCTCACGAAATATTCTCTGATGTTAAGTAATGAACCATACTTATTTTCCCCAACATACTCCCAATAGACATCATCGTTTTCGAATATTAGTGTTGTGGTATCCCAACGCCCGTCGAGGTTTTTTTGCTTCAGTACAACTTTTCTGTCGGTTTCAAAGAGGATCTGATACGGAACCTCGTTGTTCAGCCCTTTGAGATTGAATTCCTTACCATTGATCTTAATCGTTTTGTCGTTTGAGCGGGTGACTAATGACTTTTTCTTATATTCTACCTCTAGCTCCCCGAATGTTTGTTCAATAAACTCTAATTGATTCGATTTCAAAATCGCATGCTCAATATAGAAGTTTTTAGTCATCTCGAGCGAGGATTTCCAAGTACCCAGAAGTCGGTTCCCGGCATTGGCAGGCTGAACGACTACCAATAACAGGATGGCGACTATAGTTTTGTGCATGGTTTATTGGGGCCTAACGTGCTGGTGAGCGGCGCGGGCCCCGGACCTCACAGGAAACGGTGCGCCGTATCACCACGTCCGATTCGATCAGCTTGTTATGTTGGTTGTTCAATGTTTTGCTCCGCCGAGATTGAGGCCCACAACACCGAGAATGATTAACAAGATACTGATGAATTTAAGAACGGTTGCCGCCTCACGAAAATACAGGATTCCAATTGCTGCAATAAGGGCAGTACCGACACCGGACCACACAGCATACGCAACACTAACTTCGATTCTCTTTAACGCAAAGGTTAGTGCCACAAACGAAGCCGCATAAAACACGAACAGAAGCACCGAAGGAATAAGCTTGGTGAAACCCTCAGAGAGTTTCATTGAGGTAGTACCCGCTACCTCAAGAACGATTGCGCCAGCAAGAAATAACCAGTGTTGCATTAACGCTACCTCGTTTGTTTACCGGCACACACGTTCGCCTTCAGCGGCGCGCCGCTTTTGGCGCGTCCGCTGGAAGGTGTAGTTGGGCCTCACAATTGGCTCCATACCTGACGAAGGCCAACCAGATAAATGAGCCCAATGATTAAACAAATGCCGGACGTGACCAGCCAGAATGTGTCGCTGTTTCCTGGGAATGCTGGTTTTAGCAAAGGAAAAGCCAACGCGCGCAGAAGATAAATCCCTGTGATCGCACTCAAGACCAGCCGAACAAAAGGCAGTTGCATGAGCAAACCAGCACCTGACAGCGCGTAAGCGGCCCACACAGTGAGCAGCGCACCGATTACGAAGGCGATGAAACTTGGATACCAATGCCCTTCTTCAGCCATTTGTGCAATCGGTTCACCAGCGCCCAGAAACCGGAACCCCGGCGCACCCCAGAATATGCAAGCGAAGTGCAATGCCGCTGCGATTGCGCTAAGGATAGCACCAAGAACCAGAAAGGCATTCCATGAAGATGACAAGGCGACTCCTTAGTAGTGGCTGATTTGTCGAAGTTTAGGGCTCATTGCAGTGTGAGGCCCAACGTAAAGTTGAGGGGCGCCGCGCTTTTGCGGCGTCCCGCTCGAACGCAAGGTTAGGTAACATCACCTCCCCTTGAACGCGAGCAAACCAACAACACCTAGGACCGCCAATGCTATTGGTGCTGCCCACATATTGAGAAACGAAGAGATGACGGCGTTTTTTGGGTTTTCATTGTCATATCGGACTTTCACTGTTGCACCTATTGGTGGCGTTCTTCTGGAGCCGCCAACCGACGCTGTAAACTGCTGTCGATTTCCTAGTTGGTCTGTAAATGAAATCACGGGAAGGTAGCTTATCGATTCATCGAATTCTCGGGATTCATAGGACTCAACCCGTCCGGTAGTGGTGACTCCGGTCATCAAGATTTTGAAGCGACGCCAGAAGAGCCAGCAAGCCACGCCTAGTAGAGCGATGCCAATGATTGCGAAGTAGTAACGCATGTAATGGTACCTAACGTTGAGTTGCGCCGCGCCGCTACCGCACTACCAGGAAACGATGTACTGGCTCCGGCGTCGGCACGAGCGACGTGTTAGCATTAATTTACATATTCATAGGGACATATAGCTATATCTTTAAATTCATGTTCGCTATTAACTAACTGGACATCGATTGCTTTTATAATCCACTTTTTATTGACGCGTAAATACTCGATGTTAAATACCAAAGGCACTTTTTCGCTGTCATAGCCGTTAACAGTCAAGCAGCCTTGCGTACCATTTATCCTCTCAAAGTGATTATGAGTAACTGCCATATCGTCTTTGAATAACAATTGCTTTTGAATTTCAGAATTGCTGGTGTTTTTACCTTTCAGCAACTCAGCGCTAAAGTACGTGGAAGATAGCGTGCCAATGTTTTCTTTATTGGCTTCGGCCTTGTATTTTGAATAAGCACTATAAAGTGGTTCATCTTTTGAGATCGTGGCACAAGCAACCAGAAAGAGGGCAGTCAATATTAGTATGTACTTCATGATTTACTCCCCCATGATTTTTTGTAGTTCCATCTCATAGACTTGATGTCTTCCCTTAAGTGCTCGCGCAGCTTGGCACAATAGCCCGGAGCAAGAAGTGATCAATGCCTCTAAATCGAACTCCCCCTTAACCGTCACACTGATTATTTCCAAACTGTAGGTGGCACTATAGCCTACTTTCATTCCGCCTTCATTGCTAAAGTTGACGCTTACTCTTTTTATTTTCACCCCAATTTTTTCTAGCACGGGTTTGCCACTGAAAGTGAGTACCCCTGCCGACCCTGAAAGGATGGCGTTACCGTTTTGGTCTACCGTCAACTTGGCGTTTCCTACCTTGGCCATTATTTTTGTAGTTAATCCCTTATTTTGTGAATAAGCTACTTCAAGTAACTTCCCGATAGTGATTTTAGCCTCACTTCTTTTAAGGTCCATTTTCTTTGTCCTTTCTTTGTGTAGTGTAGTGCTAACGTGGAGCTAAGCGGCGGCGCAGCCGTCCGCTTGAGCGCCGGGTTAGGTGCAGCCATTTAAGCTTATGCATGCTGTGCCTGCTGTATAGTTTAAACCGTGTATTTTGTACCCATTTTTTCCGGCAATAAATGAACGCACACCACTTCGATTGCCATTTGATAATGCCACAATGTAACCCTGAAGAGCAGGCGACACCTGTTCAGACGAGAACCAATCTGATGACATGTGTGCAGAAATTGCAATAAGTTTATGTTGGCAAGCTGACTTTTCAAGAAGATGTTTAACCTGGAGAAGTAAATTTGGATTATTAACGTCCATGCAACAAACCAACCCTATAGCCATATTTTCAATTTCGTAGATTTTAATTTCTTGGTGCTTGCTGCCTTCTATATTTCTTCCATCACTTCGTATCTTTTCGTAGGATAATTTTATTTCGCCGTTTAAGTAGAGACACATTCTACTTTTTCTACATTCTGTGAACACGCCAACTATCTCCACTGAATCACCAGAAATATCTCCCTCATAATATTCTGGGTATACGCTTACTCGCATGTTGCACCTAACGACTTGGTTGTGCGGCGCCGGCCACAGTGGTTTCAGGAAACGGTCCGTTGTCCCACGGCGTCCGCACGCACCAGTGGTTAGGCTCTCTTTCCGATAAGAGTTGTGCCATCCTTCAATTGAATCTGTATCTTAGTCCTTGCCTTGGGATCAACCTCAAACATGACTTCATACCCCTCTGTGCGTCTGCTCGGTACTTTCTCGGGTCGTGACCAGCGTAGATTGAATCCTTGGTGTTCCATTCTCTTCAGGAATCCTGAGGCGACAGGCCACTTTGAATCAACGATCATGATTTCTTCCGTCCAAGGTTGTTCCCCGACTCTCTCTTCAGAGTGCCGCTCAAATCGAAGATAACCACCACCATCAACGTACAAGCGGTACATTCCGGAAACTGGCGGACCACCTCCGTAAGCAACCAGCGACAGCAGGTAATCGCCACGCTTCACCATATTCGGTATTTCTGGGTCTTCATATTGAAGAACAATTTGGCTCTCGCCAGATCTTTCATCCAACCACGCGACCTCAATATATTTTGGCTGCCCTGATCGAAGTTCGAATTCTCCTCCTCGTCGATTCTGCTGTCTCTGTTGTTGTGTGATTAGCGCAATGGGCACATAAGCGTTCTTGAACCTTGGTTCACTTAGTGATGACATTCTATCCAAATAGACAATGCAACCGTCGATGTCTTGTGGCCCTGTATTCGTTACCTTAACGCGATAGCCTCGGATTGTATGCCCACTTGCTCCGGACGGTTCCGTATACACAAACGGGTCTTTATCCTCAAACTCCATCTCTATAACTGGCCGTGATTGGACTATCTCTTTTGGCCTCGAAACATGTTCAACGTAGAGATTCACAAAGTACAGGGCGATGCCAATGACAATAAACGCCCATCCAATTGGTTCGGTGTTGGGCACGTTCAATCGAAAATACTTCTCCAACGCGGCCTGCAAGTACGGCTCCCAGATTCTTTGAGAGACCAAGGCAATCCCGGAGACTATAAATATGCGAACTATCCACCTTTTCAGGTCGGGCTTAAGGATCTGAATCACCCTAATAAGAAAGTCCAAGAACTTGTCCACGATTTGTTTTGCCTGATTCCTCTGCAGTTCTTGAGAGCCTAACGGCCTGGTTGTGCGGCGCCGGCTAATAAAGCATCAGAAAACGGTCCGCTGTCCCACAGCGTCCGCACGAACCAGTAGTTAGACGGCACTTTATATTTTCTCGATTTGAACATCGTTTTTCATGAGGTGTTTAGCAACAAGCTCATGGATCAATTTTGATGTGTTGCCCAAATACTGCTTTTTAGAAACCTCGATCCGAAAGGTGTCCATTACGGAATCAGGATCAGATGTAGTGCCAAAACCCCGACGTTTGAGTTCAACGCGCAACTCTTCCGCGAAGTTTCTGGTTCGGTGAATATCCGAGGAACGCTCCCCAATTACGCGGATCACATATCCTTTTGTCATTTCTTCCTCGTGGCGTCTAACAGTGTATTAGACTGCACGCATTCTTTAGCTTCTTATACTGCATGCAGTCTATATCGGTTTGAATGTTTCGAAAAACTACCACATAATTCAGAAATCAATAAGCATTTTTGCAATCATTACTCACGCTAAGGATAGCCCAAGGATGATCGTTTCATTTTCCGGTTCTTGAAAATTACACCGCAAAGTTAAGAACTTATGGCATCAAGTCCAAAGGGGTGCGATGGTAAGTACGCCATGCAGCACAGTATATACGCTCCTTCCCTAGTCGGCGTCTTGCAACTCATACGGTGCAGGATGTAGAGCAATATCTCCAGGACAAAGGCCGCAAGGACGGACCTGAAAGACGGACAGATTGAGAAAAACCAAACGCGCAGCGGATGACCGAGCGACAATCCGCGATCAACCCCGTTTGTATACCAGCATCACCCCATCGCGCACCGTCAGTATGACATGCTCGACCCGCGGGTCGTGGTGGACTTTGTGGTTAAACTCCACCAGCGCGCGGTCGCTGTCGCGTTTCGGGTTAAGCACCGCGCCGGACCACAAGACGTTATCCGCGATGAGCAAGCCGCCGGGGCGCAACAACGGCAGTGCCGCTTCGTAGTAGTTCACGTAGTTTTCCTTGTCCGCATCCACGAACACTAGATCGAATAACGAATCCTTGGGTAGGATCGCCAGGGTGTCCAGGGCCGGGCCGAGGTGTATGGATATCTTGCGGCCATGGGGGCTGCGGTCGAAGAACGATTGGGCGATGGCCGCGGTTTCCTGATTGATCTCACAGGAAACGATCGTGCCCTCCTCCGGCAGGGCCTCGGCCATGGTGAGGGCCGAATAGCCGGTGAACAGGCCGATCTCCAGGATGCGGCGCGCACCGGTGAGACGCACCAGCATTTTCAGCAGGCCGCCCTCCAAACGGCCCACCAGCATGGTTGGCCAGGCGCAGTGCGCGATGGTATAGGCCTCGAGTTCGTCCAGTAGCGGCGAGGGTGTTTGGCTGTGGGCGGCGGCGTAGTCTTCGATGGGCTTGGGAACGACGTTATCCATAGTATAAGGCATCCTTGCGCTGATCCGGCGGGGGAGGGATGTTATAGTATCAAAGTAATTGTTGAGTTATCACCTTCAGCTTGTCTAGGGAACCTCTGATCAAGTCCCCTCTCCCCCGCGTATTTTGGGGGAAAGGGTTAGGGTGAGGGGGATAGTCGTAGATTTTTCCCTCACCCTGTCCCTCTCCCAGTGGGAGAGGGAACGTAAGCTGATGGTCAGCTGCTGCTTGTTCAGAGGTTCCCTAGCCCGGATACTACGATGCCCGAGTCGTTGCAAATACTGTTTGAGCGCGCCCTGGCCACGCTGCCCGCGCCGTTGCATGCCCCGGTACAGGCTTATTGGGACGAGTATCAGTCGTCTTTCGTGACACCCACGGACCCGCAACACACGGCAAGCCTGATAGCCAGTCTGCCCGCTGTGTTCTCTGCCAGCGAATTCGTCGCGCGCACCTGTCTCCAGCACCCAGCACTCCTGGCGGAGCTGGTGGACTCCGGCGATCTTCTGCGTGCCTATGGACCGGATGAGCTGAAGACACGTGCGCGCAAGATCGCCACACAGTCCACCGATGAAGCGACCCTCAAGACAACGCTGCGTGGTTTACGCCGGCGCGAGATGCTGCGCATCGCCTGGCGCGACCTGGCCGGTTGGGCGGATCTCGCCGAGGTGCTGGCCATGCTCAGCGCCCTGGCCGATGGCTGCATCGACGGTGCCCTCGGGTGTCTCATGCAGTGGGCGGTGGAGCGCGACGGTACACCGCTGTCGCCCGCAGGAAAACCGGCGCACCTGGTGGTGCTGGGCATGGGCAAGCTCGGCGGCGGTGAACTTAATTTTTCCTCGGACATCGATCTCATCTTCGCCTACAGCGAGGAGGGCGACGTCCAAGGCGGTCGGCGAGAGCTCAGTAATCACGAATTCTTTATCCGCCTGGGCCGCAGCCTCATCAGTGTCTTGAACGACGCCACGGGTGACGGTTTTGTGTTTCGTGTGGACATGCGTCTGCGACCGAACGGCGACAGCGGCCCGCTGGCCTTGTCCTTCGACGCCATGGAACAGTATTACCAGGTGCACGGGCGTGAGTGGGAACGTTATGCCTTCATCAAGGCGCGCGCTGTGGCGGGGGATGCCGCGAGTGGTGTGGATTTGCTCGCGCGCCTCAAGCCGTTTGTTTACCGGCGCTACCTCGACTACAGCGTGGTGGAGGCGATACGCGGCCTTAAAGTATCGATCGAGCGCGAGCTGCATCGCAAGGGCATGGAACACAACATCAAGCTCGGGCCCGGCGGCATCCGCGAAATCGAGTTCATCGGCCAGGCGTTTCAGCTGATACGTGGCGGGCGCGAACCGGCGTTGCAGGTGCGGCCGATACAAGCGGTGCTGGCGGCGTTGGAGGCCGGCGGTGATCTCACCCCCCAGGCGGTGGCGGACCTGCAGGCGGCCTATGTCTTTCTACGACGCACCGAGAACCACCTGCAGATGACCGCCGACCGCCAGACCCACAGTCTCCCGCCGGAGCCACGGGAACAACTGGCCCTCGCCATGGGCATGGGCATCAGCGACTGGGGAGGATTTCACGCCGCGTTGCGCCGCCACATGCGCAAGGTGCACGGCCACTTCGACCAGGTGTTCGTCGCCCCCCAGGGCGAGAAGCCGCAGGAGGAGGATCGCGGGCTGGCCGCGGTGTGGCTCGCGACCCTCGACAGCGACGCGCTGCATGCGCGCCTGGCGGAGGCCGGGTTCAAAGATTCCGCGGCGACGGAGGTCCTGTTACACGGCCTGCGTGCCGGCCATGCCTACGAAGGGCTGTCTGCCCAGGGGCGCGAACGCCTCGATCGCTTGATGCCGTTGCTGCTGGGCGCCGCCGGTTTGACCCACGACCCGCAAACCACCCTGGCAAGACTGATTAAGTTGATCGAGGCCATCGTGCGGCGCTCGGTGTATCTCGCCCTGCTGGTGGAGAACCCCCTGGCCCTGTCGCAGCTGGTCAAGTTGTTCAGCGCCAGCGATTGGATCGCCCACTGGATCAGCCAGCATCCGGTGTTGCTGGATGAGTTGATCGACCCGGTGAGCCTGTATGTGCCCTTGGCCAAGGATGCCTTGGAGGCGGAGATCCAGAGCCGTCTCGCGCACCTGCCGGTGGATGATCTGGAGGCGCAGATGGAGACGCTGCGCGAGTTTCGCCATGGCCACGTGTTGCGCGTGGCGGCGGCGGATGTGGGTCAGGGCCTTACACCGGAAGAGACCGGCGCGCACTTAGGGCACATCGCCGAGGTGGTGGTGAAACAGGCCTTGGCCCTGGCGACATATAGTATGGTAGAGAAACACGGCGAGCCCACCTGCAAAACGCCTAAGGGCGTCGAGACCCCGGGTTTCGCCGTCATCGCCTACGGCAAGCTCGGCAGCCTGGAGCTCGGTTATACCTCCGATCTGGATATGATCTTCCTGCACCATGCCTGCGCCGGTGAAGGCATGACCGATGGCGACGTACAGGGAAGTACAAGTGCCGCGGGAGACAGGACGTCGGGAGCGGCCCCCCGGCCGCTGGCGAACGAGGTGTTCTTCGCCCGCCTCGGCCAGCGCCTGATCCATATCCTCACCGCCCGCACCCCGGCGGGCATTCTTTATCAGGTGGACATGCGCCTGCGCCCCAGCGGCCAGTCCGGCATGCTGGTCGCCAACCTGCCGGCGTTTCTCGATTACCAACGTGGCCACGCCTGGACCTGGGAACACCAGGCCCTGGTGCGGGCGCGGGCCCTGGCGGGCGACCCGGCCTTGTGTCAGGCCTTCGAAAACGCGCGCACCGAACTCTTATGCCAAGCGCGGGATGAGGAAAAATTGCGCCAGGACGTACTCGAGATGCGCACCCGCATGCGCGCCGCCCAGTCGCCCCACATTGCCGCGCACTTTGACCTCAAGCAGGACCCGGGAGGTATGATTGATATCGAATTTATGGTCCAATATTGGACCCTGCTGCGGGCCCATGCACACCCGCAACTGACCCGCCAGCGGGGCAATATCCCCATCCTGGAAGCGTTGGCCGGCGCCGGATTGTTGGATGCCGGGACGGCGCAGGATTTGATGGACGCCTACCGTCGCTATTTATCCGTCGAGCACCGATTCAAACTCATGGAACGCCAGGCACTGGTGGCGCCGGAGGAGCTCGGCGATTATCCGGCGAAAGTGGCGGCGATTTGGGAACAACAGCTAAGTAGCAAGTAGCAAGTTACAAGTGGCAAGGTTTTCCTTGCCACTAGTGAGTAGAGGTCGGCGCGTCCGTCGAGCTGGCGTTCGCCGACAATCTGCTCGGGCGCCATGTAGTCGGGCGTGCCCCAGATGACGCCGGTGCGCGTGAGGTTGCTGCGGTGGCCGCGC
>JANNJF010000386.1:0-5974 GCA_031405715.1 Gammaproteobacteria bacterium
ATTTCTACTCATGGCCGGCAAAAACTTCTATCTTGGTTATCCTTGGCTGTGCCGTGGTAGGTGGCCTCATCGGATACTTAGCCCCTGGCTACGGGGTTGGCTCAGCAGCTGGTGGTGGTGCTTCAGACGTGTACTATTCGGATAATGGGCATGGTTCAAGTGGCGGTAGTGGTGGTAGCGGTAGTGATGGCGGCAGTGGTGGCGGCGATGGCTAAATTCGCCCGCCTTTACCTATCGTTCGTGCGGACGCCGAGGGACTGCGAGCCGTTTCCTGAGGTTGCGGTGCCCGGCTCTGCACAGCTCCACCGTTGGACATAAAATAAGGACACAAGTGGATAAACTAATAGAACGTCTTCCGGAGATCATCACCGCGGCAGCGCAAAGCTATCTCGGCATCATGGCATTGCTGTCTGTTTCCCTTTCCATTCTCGCCTACTTTTTCTTTGCCAAGGCTTCTGAGAAGGTCAAGGTCGGCATATTTGTTCTGCTTTTTATGGGCGTTCTTGGTTTTGGCGGAGCCATGTTTCGGGTGTCTACAAATGCATCGATATCACCTCAGCCGGCCATTTATTCGATAGCTGCCCTCTCTAACGAGGCGAAGATTCTCCTAAAAGAGTCAGCTTTGGACCCGAGCGGCTTAGTGTTATTTGAACGTTACGGCTCTAGTGTAGATCTCCATACTAACGACAAGAGTCTATTGACGAGTAAAGACCGGCGCGCTCTTGCGTTATGGGAATCTGCGTTGCAGGAATTGGTCAAGGGTGAGCTACTCGCTGCGCGAGGCGACCGTGGGGAGGTATTCGAGATCACAAAGAAGGGGTACGACGCTGCTGAACGTTTAGACTAGATGCCGAACAACGTCATCAATGGTCCAGTTAAAGGGGTCGGTACGGGAGAAGGGGTCAAGTCCAATCATGCTAATCGAAGAACTATCGGTCGGTCGTGTAATCGTCGGACAAGCTGCTTGCGTGGGTGTGGTAGATGGTTGTCGAAAAATTTTACACTCCATTCCCAAGCGGAAGAATTGATGACACCTCTACAGGATGAGGATGCGCCTCGTATTTGAGTAATTATTCAAAATACCCATCAAAAACCTTGGCAAGTCATAAAAATCAATGTCGGGTTTCTTTACACTGTATTCCGGTATTTCCACTAATCATAGATTGCATATTAATGACATTCTCTAATAGAATGATTTACGTGTTAATTACTGAATTTATCGTAACGGGGGGGAAAAATGAAAACAAGCCTCAGGGTTCTTAGTAAAATGTTCGCAGCCGCCGCCTTGGGTTTGTCAGCCCTCTCGGCACATGCCGTGCTGCTCAATCCGGGTGACTTCGCAATTTCCCTGCCGGGAACAACCGTCGCCGCTGAACCGCAACTAGCGGGAACAGTACTTGTCGATGAACTGATCCCGTTCTCGTTTTCGGCCGGGACCGGGCTCGGAAACATTACCGGTCAAGTGCAGCAACGCATCGTTCAGTCATCCGTCGATGGGACGCTCGATTTTTACTGGCGAGTCATGAGCGATGCAAGCTCCGCGGCCGCCATCGGCAGCTTTCGCCTCGGCAATTTCGTTTCACCCGAATACAATGCCAATTGGAGAATTGATGGCGAGGGCGTCAAGGCCCCGGACGAAGCCGACCGTTTTTCGGGTGCCTTCGCTTCGTCTGTGAACTTCGATTTTAATGTGTTCTCAACCAATCCACTCGACGGCCTATTGCCCGGTCAGTCATCCAACTTTATGTTTCTGGATACCACGGCTACGAATTACGCCAAGACAGCAACTTTCGATCTGACCAATATGCAGCAGGATCCAATCTCGGCTAAGTTTGCCGCGTACTCGCCCGTTGTTGTGCCTGTGCCTGCCGCCGTTTGGTTGCTGGGTTCCGGCCTAATTGCTTTGGTTGGCATTGCCCGTAGGCGCAAAGCCGCTTAACAAAACTGCTTGTTCATAGGGTCCGCGCCAGGGCCGGCAGCGGTTGGTTTAGGTCTCAACATGATGCTTCTTGACACCTACTCAGGAGGAGTGGGAAGCTAGTGGCGAGGCAAAGAATGTTTCCAAAGGGGCGAAAGGTGCCTAGTGTAACTTTAATGTAACCTGGAGGGACTATGTCTAAGCTCGACGTTTCAAAAAGAAAATTTATCAAGACAGCGGCTTATGTGGCGCCGGCCATAATCACGTTGAAGGCGATTCCTTCGTTTGCATCGTCCGGGTCATCGTATAACCCTCCGCGGGATATTCCCCGTCGCCGGCCTGCGGGTGAGGTTGCACCGCCCAGATAATAGTTCCGGCAATGGCTGGGATGGTTACGGCACGTTATAGGGCGATCCCGGGAAGCGGCGTCTTCGTCGGTACTTATTCGCCCCTGGCCTTACGGCTTGGGGTGCAGACAGCATAGCTGGCCGCGACTGATATCCCAGGCGGAGCTGTTGACGTAGATTGCTGTCAGGTGAAGAGGGGGGCGTTGCTAATCCATCTGCCCGCGCTGTTCCTGTCTGCGCACGGGTGGAGTAGGTCGCCCGCGCGATATTAACCCTTATTTGTGGCGACACTATCTTGTCGATCATGCACCAGCCAGCGTAACCCCTCTTTGCCTCCCATTTCTGGGTGCATATTCATATTGAAGGTCACCCATTAGCCTCCCCAGCCAATTAGGGATGTACGCAAACCTGCGAGCATCCCACGTATTACACCGCCTTATCCCGCCCGATAGTGAGCTTGAGCCCAAGCGCGCTCAGCAGTTCCATGATCGTGTCGATCTTAGGGTTACCGCGACGGGAAAGCGTGCGGTAAAGACTCTCGCGGCTCACCCTGCCGACTTTGCCAGCGCCGCCATGCCATCCCTGGCCTGCGCTACATTGCGCAAGGCCTCGAGCAACAGGTCGGGTTCGCCATCTTCCAGGGCCGCGTTGAGGTAGGCGATAATGTCTTTCTGGGTCCGCAGGTAGTCTGATGTTTTGAACGTCGCGGTCTTCATCGTTGCCTCCGGTATTCCGACCAGTACGATTTAGCCGATTCGATATCGCGGACCTGTGTGGATTTGTCGCCACCACTGAGCAGGATCACGAGTATTCTGCCCTCGCGGGTGAAATATACGCGCTAGCCCTTGCCCTCATATATCCGCAGCTCAAATACACCTTCGCCTACCGGCTTCCTGTCACCTGGCAGACCCAGATTCAAGCGATCGACATGAATGGGAATTCTCGCCCTGGCACGCCTGTCCCTTAACTTCGCGATCCATCGATCGTAGGGGAATACGCCGCTCGCACAACGGTGCTTGCGTATTCGATATCCAATGGTGTGTGGCCAGTGGGCTACAATGAAGCAAGCCCGTTTGAAGTAATGGCAAGCGCCGACGCAAACGAAACCCGGGCCGCCAATCCCGAGTTTTGTTTTGGCCAGGATTGAGGCAGCGCGACAAACCCTCAATCGATCGACTCCAGCACACAGCCCCTGGCATGCAGGCAAAACAAGGGCGTCAAGAAAGATCATCAAATATTGCGCCTTAAATTATGCTGTATAGTCGTTGCAGTAGCGGGTATGGATGCTAATCGAAATCTGTGGCGCCCATCCAATTCTGGGTCCACGGGGCATGGGTGTTCTAAGGGGTGATAATATGTGGCGTAGTCTTATTTTTTTCTTTTTCAGTATGCCGGCGATGGCAGCGGTGCCCATTTGCCAAAACTCCACCTCCGCATCGGTTTTATTGGAACTGTATACCTCGGAAGGTTGTAGCAGCTGCCCGCCTGCCGATGCCTGGCTGGCTAAAGTCCCGGAGCTGTTTGATCCGGAGCGGGTGATCAGCCTGGCCTGGCATGTTGATTATTGGGATTATTTGGGCTGGAAAGATGAGCTAGCCAACCCGCAATACAGTGCGCGACAGCGCGAACGGGTGCGCGCCAGTGGTTCGGACAATATGTATACACCGCAGTTGATGGTGAATGGACAGACGCATTTTTGGAGTAAGCGGCCTGAGGTGTTGATCCAGCAACAATTGGCGCTAAACCATCCCTCAGTATTACAGCTGAGCGCGCAAGCCAAAAATAAAGGCGAGTGGTTGCTGAGCGTCAAAACGGCATCCTTGCCGGCAGATACCGTACTGCGCGCTGTTTTGTTAGGCGCAACCGTTAGCAATAAGATCGGTGGTGGCGAAAACTCCGGCCGGACCCTTAGCCATGCCAGCCCCGTTTTGGCTTATGCCAGACAAGTGAACGGCAGCGTGGTATTAAACCCAAAGGGCCACAATGCGGTACGTGCCGTTGTGTGGCTGGAGCGGGAAAATCAAACTGAGGTGCTGGCGGTAACTAGCGTGGACCTGAATGCCTGCGTTGCGACTAAAAGAAACTAATTACTAATTCCAGGACACCTCTCTTTTCCGGGGTGCGGGAGCAAGCCCCCGCCGTGTAAAGCGGCGGGCGGCCGCCGTACTCCAGAGTCTGCGTCAGCCTAACGTAGGTCCTCCAGCACGCAGCCGTGTGTGTCACACACCAATACGCTCCCCTGTTCGTACCAGTCGCCAAGCACGCTACGTCGCACAGACTGGCCATCGAGCTGTAGGTCGTGTTGCGCCGGCCGGTGGGTGTGCCCGTGGATCAAGTGCCGCACGCCGTGTTGGCGCATGACACTCTCCACTGTCTCGGCGTTGACATCCATGATCTCCGGTTTTTTTTCCGCCATGGCCGCCTTGCTGGTCTCGCGCAGGTTGCGCACCACGGCGTTGCGTTCGTCCACCGTCTTGCTCAGAAAGCCTGCGATCCATTGCGGGTCGCGCACCATGTGGCGGAAGTTCAGGTAGGCCACGTCATCGGTGCACAGGGTATCGCCGTGCATCAGCAACACGCGTTCGCCATACAGGTCGATGAGGCTCGGGTCCGGCAGCAGGCGGCAGCCGCTGGCCTTTTCAAACTCAGCGCCGATAAGGAAATCGCGGTTACCGTGCAGGATGTAGGTCGGCGTGCCGCCTTGGGTAAGGGTATGCAATCCGCCGACGATGGGTGCGAATTCCGCGTCGCCGGCGGCGTCGTCACCGATCCAGTACTCGAACAGATCGCCCAGGATGTACAAGGCGTCGGCGCGCGCGGCGCGTTGACGCAGGAAGTCGAGGAACAGGTCGATGACCGCCGGCCGCTGCGCGCACAGGTGCAGATCGGAGATGAAGAGGGTGGCCATGGGCGCGTGGGGTGGCCGGTTAGCTACTCGATGATGGTGGCCTTTTCGATGATGACCTCGGTCAACGGCACATCCTTATGGCCGGCGCGGGTGCCGGTGGGCACGCCCTTGATGCGGTCGACCACGGTCATGCCGTCCGCCACCTTGCCGAACACGCAATAGCCCCAGCCGGCGGGATTGGGCGCGGTGTAATTCAGGAAGTCGTTGTCCGCGACGTTGACGAAGAACTGCGCGGTGGCGGAGTGCGGGTCGCTGGTGCGCGCCATGGCCAGGGTGCCGCGTTCATTGCGCATGCTGTTGGCGCCTTCGTTCTCGATCGGCGCGTGCGCGCTTTTTTGCACCATGCCAGGCAGAAATCCGCCGCACTGGACCATGAAGTTGTCGATGACGCGGTGAAACAGGGTGTTGTCGTAGTAGCCTTCCCGCACATAGGTGAGGAAGTTGGCGGCGGTCTTGGGGGTCTTCTCGTCGTACAGCTCGATGATGATGGCACCGAACGAGGTTTGAAGGCGAACTTGGCTCATGGGTCGTTCCCGTGGGGGTTGGAGTGAATAAGGCCACCCGTTTCCGGAGTGGGCGGCGCGGGGCTCGTTTGGGCGCGTGCCTGGCTGCCTGGACGATGCCTTCCGCGGTTATTTTCGTGCCGGCGTATTTTAATTCAGTTGGCCCTTGGTTACCATGCCGCTAGCCATGCACGCCTCCGCCCCCAAGACCCGTTTTGCCCCCAGCCCCACCGGCCTGCTGCACCTTGGCAATATCCGCACGGCCTTGTTCAATTACCTGCTGGCGCGCGGCGCCAAT
>JANNJF010000387.1:0-2087 GCA_031405715.1 Gammaproteobacteria bacterium
CGTCGATATGGATTGAGGGATTCAAGCCACCTCTGAAGTTTTGGAATCGGGAAATCTGCTTTGTAAATGCGGACAAGTCGGTCAAGGTGAACATCCACGATACCCAACACCTCCACGTGTTGGCCTTGTGTGGTTATTTCCTCAACCAAATCCTTCAACCTATGAATTTTGTTTCGTGGGAGATGCGCGATATGAATGCTAAAGGGGATGGCTAGAACGCTTATCAGGACTACCAAATATGCCAATTCATTAGGCTTGAGCACCCAGCAAACGGAATCAGGAAACCAGCCTGCCTTGACTAAGGGTTCCCAGAATTCAAGAACGTTAACGGTAATGAATGCGAAAGCTGCAATCACGATGTCGGAGACGCGAACTTTCAGCAAGAGGTTCTGGCGCTGGACGCGTGACATCACCGCAAAAACAGCTACGAGTAATGCGCGGAACGTGAGTAGGCCATCGATTGTCACCGAGGCGTCCCCCGCACTTCTAACTTGCACTTTTCCTCTGCAAACTGCTTTTCCTTTTCGCGCATGAGCTGCTCGCGTTTGGCGATGTCGCTATCTTTCTGGGCCAGTTGCTGCTCGAACTGCTTGCGGGTGGACTCGATGAGCGGCGCCGCGAGTGACTCGGTAAGCTTGATCTCCGAATTGCAGTTTGGACAGATGATGGTGGGTTCGGTTACGATACAGCGCCCCTCAGCGCAAGCAGGTGCGGGAGCAAGGCGGGAACAGGTGCGGGAGCAAGGCGGGAACATCGCTGCGGATAATGCTCCACAGGGTATCGTTGTCGATGCCGAGATACCCGTGGATCAGCCGATTGCGGGTGGCGATGACGAGCCGCCACGGGATCTGTGGATTGGCCGCACGCACCTCGTCAGGAATATGTGTCGCCGACTCACCGATCAGTTCCAGGTTACGCAGGGTGGCGTCGAAATTCAGCCCGCTGGCAACAAAACCCGCTTAGTCGAGGCCGTCGGTGTAGGCGATCACTTTTTCGGCAAACCCGATCATGTCGTCGATATAAAACCGCCATTCACGCTGTGCAGAGTCAGACACGGACCGCCTCCTTTTCAATAAAGGGTCGCAGCTCCGCGCGCAGGGCCTTCTCGGTCACCAGATCAATCGGGACACCGAACAGGTCTTCGAGGTAGAACTGGACGCCGAAGTAACGTTCCGATGTCGCCGGGCCGTCGAAGGAGACCAGGATGTCGACGTCGCTATCGCTACGCGCGGCATTGCGTGCGGTGGAGCCGAATAGGGCAAGCTGAGTGACCCCGTAACGGGCCGCCAGCAGGGGTTTGCTCTGGATAAGCAATTCAAGGGCGCGTGAGCGGTTCATTGCAGCCTCTCTTCAAAAGTTGGAATCGTTTGCCGTTCTACTTATCACGACCGTTCAACCCCCAGCTCCCGCAGCATGGCATGAATCTGTTGTTTGAGCGCCGGCAGATCGTCCTCAACCACCCGCCATACGTAGTCGAGATCGACGCCCAGATATTGGTGCACCAACACGTTGCGGAAACCGACGATATCCCGCCACGGCACATCGGTGTGCGACGCCCTCAGGGAATCCGCAACGCGCTGGCTGGATTCAGCGAGGATTTGCAGGTTGCGAGTTACGGCATCCTGGATCAGCGTCGAATTCATATAGTCGTCTTTCCCACCGGCCGTGTACTTTTCGATGCGGTCTAGGCATTCGCCGATATGGATCAGGTACAGCCTGTCGTCCTTCATAACCGCACCGCCTCCTTCAACACCTTGTCGCGGATGTACCAATGCAGCCCTTTTTCCGTGACGACGTCGACCTTGCGTCCCAGCAAGTCCTCCAAGTCCATCAACAAGCCGCCGAGATCAAATAGGCTTCGACCAGGTTCCAGATCGACCAGAATATCCACATCGCTCTGTGGTCCCGCCTCACCTCGGGAGACAGAGCCGAACAACCGCACGTTGCGCGCCCCATGTCTGGCCGCCAACGCCAATATTGCGTCGCGTTTTTCCTGTATTGCCTTGTTGATCGTCATGCCTGAGTCTCCATGAACCTTGCCTGCGACCTGTCGGGGGCTGGACAACTCCTGCATTGCCGTTGCTGCG
>JANNJF010000388.1:0-3118 GCA_031405715.1 Gammaproteobacteria bacterium
TTCGGTGCTTTCCCCCAGACCATCGCGTCCGAGGGGTTGACCCTGACCCTCAGCGCCGGCGCCGTGGCCGGGGACAGTTTCCTGATACAACCGACACGCGCCGGCGCCAAGGACTTCGCCGTGGTCACCCTCGATCCGACACGTATCGCCCTGGCCGCCCCGCTGGTCACCAGCGAGGCGGCCAATGCCAACGGCCTGCCCACCAACCTGGGTACTGGCAAGATCAGCGCCGGCAGTGTTACCAATACCACGGCGCTGCCGCTGGCGGGGCCCATCACCCTCACCTTCAATAGCGTCACCAATCAGTTCGCCGTGGTCGGTGGGCCGGGCGGCACCATCGCTTACAACCCGGCGACCGAGAGTGCCGGCAAGTCGTTTACCTTCGCCGGTTTCGGCGGCGTGACCTTCTCGCTCTCCGGCATTCCCTCGAACGGCGACAGTTTTACCATCGCCAACAATACCAACGGCGTCAGTGATAACCGCAACGGCCTGCAGCTCGCCGACCTGCGCAACCAAGCCAAGCTGGGCAACAGCTCCGCCACCTACGAAGGCGCTTATGGTCAGCTGATCGCGGACGTCGGCAGCACCGCGCGCCGCGTGGAGATCAGCGCCGATGCCCAGCGCAGCCTGCTCAACAATGTGACCGAGGCGCGCGATTCCGTGTCGGCGGTCAATCTGGACGAGGAGGCGGCCAACATGCTGCGCTTCCAGCAGGCCTATCAGGCGGCGGCGCAGATGATTTCCGTCTCGGATACCCTGTTTCAATCATTGATTGCCGCGGTGAGGAATTAGTCTATGCGCATCTCTACCAGCCAGATCTATGAAAAAAGCCTGAACGCCATGCTCGATCAGCAGGCCGGCGTGAATCAGACCCAACTACAGGTCTCCACCGGCCGGCGTATCCTCAAGCCGTCGGACGATCCGACGCAGTCCGCGCGTATCCTCGACCTCGGCCAGGCCTTGGCGACCAACCAGCAGTACCAGCTGAACGCCGACACCACGCGTTATCGCTCCAGCCTGGAGGACAGCGTGCTGGGCAGTGTCACCGATCTGCTGCAACGGGCGCGCGAGCTGACGGTGCAGGCCGCTAACGCCAGCCAGAGCAACGAGACGCGCCGCAGTATCGCCGTGGAAGTACGCCAGCGCCTCGACGAGTTGCTTTCTCTGTCCAATACCAAAGACGCCAACGGCGAGTATCTTTTCTCCGGCTTCAAGGGCCAGACCCAACCCTTCGCGCGCAGCGGTAACAGCTTCAGTTACAGTGGCGACCAGAACCAGCGCTATCTTGCCGTGGGCCCCGGTATTCAGGTGGCGGAACGTGATCCCGGCTCCGAGGTGTTCCAGCGGGTGCGCAACGGCAATGGAACCTTCAGCACGGCTGACAACCCGGCGAACACCGGCACGGGCATCATTGACCCGGGTTCAGCCAGTAACGCGTTTGTTACGGATACCTACACGATTACCTTTGCCCAGGTGTTGCCCACGGATCCCATCACCTATTCGGTGACCGGCGCAGTGAGTGGCGTGGTCGTGGCCGCCGGTACGCCCTATGTGGACGGAGCGGTGCTCGCCTTCAATGGCGTCACCACCAATATCAAAGGCACACCCGCCAACGGCGACAGCTTCAGCCTTACCCCGAGCACCCACCAGGATGTGTTCACGACCCTGCAGAATCTGGCCAACACCCTGGAGACCGGCGCCGGTGACCCGGCCTCGACGGCACGGCTGAACAATGGCATTAACCGTGCCTTGACCGATATCGATCAGGACATAGGCAAGATGCTCGAGGTGCGTGCGCAGGTCGGCGCGCGCCTTAATACCATCGATAGCCAGAAAGACACGAACGATGATTTCACCCTGCACCTGCAGTCGACCTTGTCCGATATCCAGGACCTGGATTATGCCGAGGCCGCCAGCCGGCTGAATCGGCAGCTGTTGGGCCTGCAGGCGGCGCAACAGGCCTTTGTCAAAGTTCAGGGTCTGTCGCTGTTCAACTTCCTGCGGTGAGGTCGACGGAGTGCGGGAGCTCGCCCCCGCTTTGATATCGGCGGCTCGCCGCCGCACTCCACACCTGAATAGCGTGTACCTGAGTCAAGTTGCCTTAGATTATAATTTTACTCTTTTAAAACAATGCACTATCAAGTACTGGCAGAATTTCCCCTTGATCGGCCTGTTCAGCTTTCACACAAAATTCTTTGAAATAATCCCCTAAAGTTTCCGCCCATCGGTCCGATAAACTGAACGGAAGCGCTGGTATTCCGGCCCCGCCACAAAACGGGAGCCGGAAGTACCATCGCCAGATCAACAACCCTGGGGGTTACTCCGGGGGACTAAAGGGGAAACCTCCATGCCACAGATTATCAATACCAACATCGCTTCGCTGAACGCGCAGCGTAACCTGAACACCTCACAGAGCCAGTTGGCCACCTCGCTGCAGCGCCTGTCTTCGGGCCTGCGCATCAACAGCGCCAAGGACGACGCCGCCGGTCTTGCCATCTCCGAGCGTTTCACCACGCAGATCCGCGGTTTGACTCAGGCCTCGCGTAACGCCAATGACGGCGTGTCCCTGGCGCAAACGGCGGAAGGCGCCTTGGGCGAGTCCGTGAACATTCTGCAACGTGTGCGTGAACTTGCGGTGCAGTCGGCCAACGACACCAACTCCGTGTCCGACCGCCAGTCGATTCAGTCGGAAGTAAACCAGCTGGTGTCCGAGCTGGACCGTATCGTGTCCACCACCTCGTTCAACGGCAAGAATCTGCTGGACGGTTCCCTGACCAGCGCCAGCTTCCAGGTGGGTGCCAACGCCAACCAGACCATCAGTCTGTCCATCGGTAACAGCGGTGCCGCGTTTATCGGTAACAACACCGCCAGTTCCAGCACCGCCGCCGCCAGTCTTGGTGCGGCTACCGCTGCCGGCGCCGGCGCCGGTGCCCGTGTCCTCAACAACGTGGCGGCACAGACCTTGTCGGTTTCCGGTTCCCTGGGAACCGCCAACGTGGCAAACTTACGACCAATGGCTCGACATCAGCTTGTATATCAAGCCGTATCCGGCATGATGCACACCGAAATTCACGCGCTCTCCATCGTCGCTTTGGCGCCCGACGAGGCTCAATAGGTC
>JANNJF010000389.1:0-3028 GCA_031405715.1 Gammaproteobacteria bacterium
TCCACCTTGCTGCGAATGATCGCGGGGTTGGAGGAAATCACGTCGGGCGATATCGCCATTGCCGGGACGGTGGTGAACACTACGCGGCGCCGCCACGTTGGCGGTCTCCCAGGACGAGCATTTGATAACCGGTGATCCTAACGATGTTACCAACATTCCTGGTGTAGTAGATCTTCGCAATTGGGCCGTCGTCAGCTGGCCCGACCCGGTCGGCGAAATCAAGTTCAAGTACTTTGTCGGTACGCTGTACGACTCCGACGGCCAAGGCGATATCGCCTACGGCGGAAAGGGCCTGGATTTAATCACCGGCGGCCAGGGTGACGACGTCTTCTACGGCGAAGCCGACAACGACACCCTGCATGGCAACGGCGGCAATGACCTGTTATTCGGCGGCAGTGGCGTCGACGTCCTCCAAGGTGGCTACGGCGACGACATCCTGATGGGTGGCAGTGAAAAGGACTATCTCTTCGGCGATGGGTTCTCCTCTGTGCCGGGGGTGGAGGGCAACGACATCCTGGACGGCGGGTCCGGGGAGGACGAACTCTACGGCCAGGGCGGTCAGGACACGCTCCTGGGCGGTACGGGCAATGACAGACTCTTCGGTGGCATGGGCGATGACGTGCTAGACGGCGGCGATAACAACGACTGGCTGCAAGGTGGCGACGGCCTCGCCGGCGACGGCAACGACGCCCTCTACGGCGGCAACGGCCGCGACATCCTCTTCGGCGAAGGCGGCAACGATTATCTGTCCGGCGGCGACGACGTGGACGAACTGAACGGCGGCGCCGGTGCGGATGTGCTCGACGGTGGCAAGGGCGATGACATTATCTGGAAGCAAGGGGCCGATCGTCTCCTCAAGAACGCCGGCGATGGCAATGATGACGTCAACAGTCTCAGCCACACGCCATCCAGCCCCGTCTCCTACGAGTTCTCGGGACTCACGCTTGAAGGCGCCCAGATCATTTCCCAGGTCATTTCGGCGTGGGGGCAGTATACACAAACCGCGTTGCAGCTGGTCTTCGGCCCCGAAGACTCGCTCACCATCGTGGACGGCTTCATCGACCAGGGCCAGACCTACACCTTTGGTGGCCAGAGCATTACCCAGCGGGAACTGATGCAATACGCCCCGGCACTCATTATAGGTGGTTCCAGTGGTGCGGACGTCGTCTACGGCAGCAACTACAACGACACCCTCTACGGTTACTCCGGCGGCCTCAACGCGTCGCTGGACGGCGGCGACCAGCTCTACGGTCAGGGGGGCGACGATAAATTATATGGCTACGGCGGCGCGGACAGGCTGGAGGGTGGCGATGGTAATGACACGTTGAGCGGTAGTGAAGACAACGACACGCTGTTGGGTGGACTCGGCGATGACACGCTCGGTGGCGGTGCGGGCAACGACCTCCTCGATGGCGGTGTGGGCAGCGACTACCTGAATGGTGGCGAGGGGAGCGACACTTACCTCTTTGGCCGGGCCTCGGGCCAGGACCTTCTTGCTGAAGGGGAGAGCGCCAGTATCGCCAGCATCGATACCGTGGAATTAGACGCCGGCATCCTGCCGGCGGACGTCACCCTGACCCGCGATGGTTGGGATCTGGTGCTGGCCCTCGATCAAGGCCCGGTGCAGCTGCGCATGTTGTCCTTCTTCGGCACGGACCCCCTCTACAATCACCGCATCGAGCGACTGGTGTTTCACGACGGCCCGGCCGGTGCCGTGGGCACGGTGTGGGACGCCGCCACCCTCACAACCAAGACCGTCAGCGGCACGCCCAACGCCATGGTTGGCGGTCTTGGGAACAATAGCTTTGTGGTCGATGATGGCCTCGACACCGTCACCGAGCAGCTCGACCAGGGAACCGACACTATCCAGAGCAGCGTTACCTACACCCTGCCGGCGAATGTCGAGAACCTGACACTGACCGGATACATCAACCTCACCGGCAAAGGAAACGATCTCGACAACATCATTACCGGCAACCGCGGCAATAACGTGCTGGACGGCGGCACCGGTGGACTCGATACCCTGATCGGGGGCGCGGGGGACGATACCTATGTCCTGGGCACGACGTACGGGGATGCCGTGGTCGAGAAGGCGAACGAAGGTACCGATTGGGTGCGGACGCGGGGTAGTTACTCATTGCCGGACAATGTGGAGAACGTGGTGTACGTTGGCGGCCTCAGCAGTTTTTCCAATTATCTTGCCGGCAATGCGCTCGACAACATTCTCATTGGCCCCGGCCCCGGTACCACAGCGACGACGCTGAATGGCGGCGCTGGCGCGGACACTATGATCGGAAACGGCGGCTACGCCACCACGTATGTGGTCGACAACGTCGGGGATGTGGTGATTGAGGCAAGGAGTGGTGATCAAGCCGATACAGTCATTAGCTCTGTGGATTTCGTGTTGGGGTACACGCTGGAGTATCTCATACTCACCGGAACGGCTCCGATCACAGGTGGCGGCAACGCCAGGAGCAATGTTCTCAGCAGTTCCGACAATACGGCGGCCAACGTGCTGGCCGGCGGCCTGGGCGATGATATTTATTATATTGGCTCGGGCGACACCATCATCGAAAACCCAGGTGAAGGCAATGACAGTGTATCCATCGCTGCCGGTGTCGTGGGCACCTACTCCTTGAGTACGTTCGCCAATGTGGAAAACCTTAGCATCAGTCTGTATGTGGGCGCATCGAACGTGATCGGCAACGATGGCGCCAATTGGCTCGAAGGTAATTCCTCGGCGAACTCCCTTACTGGCGGTGGCGGTAACGATACGCTGGTGGGTGGGTATAGCGACGACACGCTGGACGGGGGCGCAGGCGACGACAGGTTCTACGAGAACCTGTCCAACAACGGCAATGACACGTATCTCTTCAGCCGCGGATTCGGCTTCGACACGATTATTGACAACGATGCCGCGGTGAACAATGACATCCTCCGCTTCGCCGACACGTCGTCACCGATCCTCCCGGGGGACGTCACCCTGGTGCGCGTCCAAAACGACCTCGTGGTGGTGCTGAACGGCACC
>JANNJF010000390.1:0-11026 GCA_031405715.1 Gammaproteobacteria bacterium
GTCCTAGGCAATTCAAACAATCAGTGGTCACTCCTGGCCTGTACAGTTGAGGCCATCACTAGTAATGGTGGAAAGGTAGAAGCAGTAGCATCGAGATATTATCCCCAGGCTGTACTGTATGAGGACTGGCTATCAATTGACGAATTGTTGGACTTTGTCAGACAAGTGAACGATGGCCAAATAGCGTTGGATGAACACACTTTGGCCGTAACCGAGCCACATCGGCAGTGGAGCAGAGATCAGGTTCCATTGAGGAATATCTACATGGCTCGTGCTGGCCAGGTATTCTCTGCACGTTATGACCGCATCGACGCAAGTACATTTGGAGCATTGCTGGCGCCTGGTCAACCTTACTATCCCGATCTTACAGAAGCCGTGCGAGATTGGTTACCTTTTACGGTGTACCACGGGAGCAGCGATGCCCGAAACGGGGAGATTGTCCTACTGTTGGCGGAAACACGCGCCTACATAAATGATGTTGTTACAGGAGACGAAGTGCTAGATGTGAGAATCGCGGGGACACGAACGAAAGAGTTCCCAATTTTACTCAAGGGTGCTTGGTGGGAAGCTGACGCTATACATCACTTTGAAGTAAGCATTATCAAGGGCCATGGACAGGTTCGTATACCTACAACCGCCGCCCGTGTCGAATTTGTGCTTACTGATCAGACGGGCACGATATATGACTACCAGCGTGAAGATAATTATAGGTATCAGGGGCTAAATTGGAATCGACAAGAAGATGAAAATACCAGCTTGGTTCAAGTTGTGCGAGAGGCGCGCCAGAGCGGTGAGGGGTTGCGTGTAGAGTTTAAGCCATTTGTCGAGCTCGATGACAGGAATAAGAGCGAAAAGCTTAGAGAGATTGTCAAGGCAGTAGTGGCTTTTGCTAATACAAAGGGCGGTCGCATATTCCTTGGAATTGACGATGATTGTGACCTACAAGGTATCGATGAGAAGTTGTCGAAGTGGGCGGCCGGCCCTGCCGACGCGGCTGCTTGTGAAAGATATCTCGGGGCAATACGCGGACGAATAAGGGACGTCGTAGTCGGTGAGCCCATAATGCACTTCATGCAGACTGTTGTTGAGAACCGTTTAGTTGCAATCATCGAGGTAGCAGAAGCTAGGGAAAAGCCAATCTGTATAAGGCAGGACAACTATCTTTATGTTCGTCGTGGTTCGAGTAACACGAAAGTGCCACCGGATGAGTGGAAAGCAATTATTGGGGATAAACAGGAACAGACCACGTTTACTTGAGGTGATGGGTTGAAAAAAGACGGCCGATACAATGTTGCGGGTTTACCCGAAGCCCAATTTGGGCCCGGTGCGAATGAGCAGGCGCTGAGTGCCATTAGGGGCGCTACCCAATGGCACTACCTTTAGCCATGGCCAGGGTGAAAACTACCGTAGAACACGGTGGCCGCCCTGGTGGATTCGGCGCTATCGCGCCTTAATCCACCCTACAAAATCTGACGTAGCAGCGGATAAGGGCTTAAGGTAGTGCCATTGGTGCCATTGTGGTGCCATTGGGGACGCTACCCTTTTTCTCTGTCCCCTATTGGTGGCGGTTGCCGCATGTGCGTTTCCTACGATCCGCTACGATCCGCGTCTGACGCGCAGGTGTCGTGAGCAGGATGCGGAGGAGGTCACAGATAAGAAACGCGCAAATTTCTGCGGCTACGGTGATTCACCGTTGGTATCATTCGCACGGCATTATTGCGCACCATGCGTTGACTAAATCCCCGACCCACAGACCAGATCGTTGATCTCTGTGACGTGGTATCACCGCCGCGGCTAGAGCCCACAGGGACGAGAGTCTTGATATTCCAAGCACACAGCTACAGGTGCCTGAATTCCCTATTTTTCAGGCATTACCGACCTCACTCCCCTTGATAAGGTATATTCTGTGTGCCAATATTCACACCTAGTGTGAATTTCCGCATATAGGGTATACATGCAAAAATCTGCTGGGCTTGGAAAAGAATCCCGCAAACGGCTGGCCGAGATTCTTCGGCGCACCCGAGGGACGGTCACCGTTTCACAGGCTGCAGAAGCCTTGGGTATCCCCTCCGATAGAGCGGCCAAAATGCTGGCGCGCTGGGCGCAGCAGGGATGGATGTCGCGCGTGCGACAAGGGCTGTATGTGCCTGTACCTCTGGAAGCGCGCACAGCCGATGTGGCGCTCGAAGACCCATGGATCATTGCCGAGCAACTCTACTCGCCCTGCTACATCGGCGGTTGGACGGCCGCCGAATACTGGGGGCTCACCGAGCAAATCTTCCGAACGGTGCTCGTGATGACGACGCGCAAGCCCCGCGACCGCCGCCCGAAGTTCAAAGGCACGGACTTCTTGCTGCACACGATTTCCGTATCGGCCCAGTTCGGAACAAAACCTGTATGGCGTGGGCAGGTGAAAATCAACGTGGCCGATCCGACGCGCACGATACTCGACATGCTCGATGACCCTACTCTGGGCGGCGGGGTTAGACCAATCGTTGATGTCTTTCGCGCCTACATCGGCTCCGACAAGAAGGACACCAAGCTGCTCATTCAATATGCCGATCATCTCGGCAACGGCGCCGTGTTCAAACGCCTCGGGTTCATCGCAGAACGCTACGCGCCCAACGAGCAAGAACTGATCAATGCCTGCCGCGCGCGCCTGACAAAAGGAAACGCCAAGCTCGATCCAGCGTTGCCGTCTGACAAGCTGGTCAGTTCGTGGCGGTTGTGGGTTCCTTCGAACTGGGCAAGGGAGAAGCCGAGTGATCGCGCGACAAGAGGTCGTTGATCTCGCCAGGGAGTTCGGCCTTGAGGCAAACATTGTCGAAAAAGACTATGTACTCGGCTGGCTGCTGGCGGGCATCTTCAACCACGTGGCGTTGCATTCCGCATGGGTGTTCAAAGGCGGCACCTGCCTGAAGAAGTGCTATTTCGAGACGTATCGTTTCTCGGAGGATTTGGATTTCACGCTCACGGATGCGGGACATTTCAACCAAGAGTTCTTATCGGCGACGTTTGCCGAAATCACCCAGTGGGTTTACGAACAAAGCGGCATCGAGATACCTGCCGACACGGTGCGCTTTGAGATTTACCAGAACCCGCGCGGTCACCTGTCGGTGGAGGGTCGAGTCGGCTATCGCGGCCCGCTGCAACGTCGCGGCGATCCGGCACGCGTGAAGCTCGATCTCACGGATGACGAGGTGCTCGTCTTGGAGCCGGTTGCGCGCGAGGTTCATCATCCCTATTCCGACCGGCCGCCCGAAGGAATTCAGGCTCGTTGTTACAGCTATGAAGAAGTCTTTGCGGAAAAACTGCGCGCTCTGACGGAACGAGAGCGCCCGCGCGATCTGTACGACGTGATCCATTTGTATCGACATACCGGTACAAGACCGGACCGCGCACTATTAATGCGTACACTGGAGCAGAAGTGCGCTTACAAGGGCATCGCCGTGCCCACGATGGCAAGCCTTGAGAACAAACCGGAGCGCGTGGAACTTGAGGCCGAGTGGGAAAACATGTTGGGGCATCAGCTTCCGGAGCTTCCCCCGTTCGAGCAATTTTGGCATGAGCTGCCCGAAGTATTCGATTGGCTACATGGTGCACCAGAAAAAGCGGCGCCGACACCTATGCCAGCGGCAGCCGATACCGATACCGCATGGCAGCCACCGCCGATGGTGCACGCCTGGCACGCGGCAGTGCCATTGGAAGTCATCCGATTCGCAGCCGCAAACAGGCTATGTATCGAACTTGGCTATCAAGGAAAGCGCCGGCTTATCGAACCCTATTCGCTGCGCAAGACGAAAGACGGCAATCTGCTGCTCCATGCCGTGAAACACGAAACCGGAGAGGTGCGGTCTTATCGCGTCGATCGGATCGAGAGCGCAACAGCGACGCGGGTTGCCTTCGTTCCCAGATACGCAATCGAATTGACACCATCCGGGCTTCTCGTCGCGCCACCAAGCGCGCAACGGTCATTCGGTTTGAGCGCGTCGAGTTTTGGACAAGAAACGTTCGGAGGCAGGTCAAAGCCCGCTCGTTCAGGATTCAGGCCCACCTATGTCATTGAGTGTTCATACTGCGGGAAGAAATTCTCACGGAAAGAGCGAGACACACACCTGAAATCCCACAAGGACAAGCATGGTTACGCATGCCCCGGGCGCACCGGTTACGTTGTGGACACGAAATACTAAAAGCGCAGGAGCAGTTTTTCCGCCGACCGGATCAGGCCAGGTGCCGGTAATGGTGAAGCACTACACTAGACGCAGCGGCAACCGGTGCGCGGCGCCGCCTGTAGCGCGTGGCGTATGGTCATGGCCGCTGCGAGCGCCGCTTCAACCGTCTCGGCGAGACAAATGTAGTGGCCCATCTTGCGCCCTGGGCGCGGTTCGTGTTTACCATAAAGGTGCAGCTTCGCGCTGGGCTGCGCGAACAGGTGCTGCCACGGCGGCTGGTGTCCGTCGCACCACAGCTCACCGAGCAGGTTCACCATCACCGCCGGCGTGAGCAGGGTCGTCGACCCAAGCGGCAGGCCGCAGAGCGCGCGCACCTGCTGCTCGAACTGGCTGGTGACGCAGGCATCGAGCGTGTAGTGGCCGCTGTTGTGCGGGCGCGGCGCGATTTCGTTCACCACCAGCCGTCCGCCCGCGAGTACAAAGAACTCGATCGCCAGAACGCCAACGTACTCAAGCCGTTCAGCGAGCGAGCGCGCCATGGCCAGCGCCTCGTCCTGTACGGCCGCGCCCACGCGCGCCGGCACGATGCTCACGTCCAGGATGCCGTGGCGATGCACATTCTCGGCCACCGGGTAGGTGGCCTGTAAGCCGTCCGCGCCGCGTGCGATTACCACCGACACCTCGGTCTCAAGATCGAGCAGCTCCTCGAGCACGCACGGCTCACGCCGCATGGATTCCCACGCCGCACGCGCCTCCGTAAGACTCGCGACGCGCGCCTGGCCCTTGCCGTCGTAGCCGAAACGGCTGACCTTGAGCAGCGCCGGCAGCCCGGTGTGCGCGACCGCCGCCGCGAGATCGGCCTCGTCGCGCACGACAGCGAACCGGGCGGTCGGGAAGCCGCCTTCGCACAGGAAGGTCTTCTCGTGGATACGGTCCTGGGTGATCGCCACCGCCTGGGCGCTCGGGCGCACCACGCACCGGTGCGCGAGCCGCTCGAGCGTGGCGGCCGGCACGTTCTCGAACTCGGTGCTGATCGCGGCGCAGGTTCTGGCCAGGACCTCGAGCGCGGCCGGGTCCTGGTAGTCGGCACACAGGTGCTCACTGGCGATCTCGCCGGCGGGGCTGGCGGGATCGGGATCGAGCACGATGACGTTGTAGCCCAAGGTGCGCGCGGCCAGCGTGAACATGCGCCCAAGCTGACCGCCGCCGAGCATACCGAGGGTGGCGCCGGGCAGGATCATGTTTTCGGCAGGCGCAGCGCCCGCACCGTGGCGGTCTGGCGGCGACGGAAGGCGGCGAGCTTACGCGCGAGCTTCGGGTCGTGCAGTGCAAGCAAAGCGACGGCGAACAGCGCGGCGTTCGCCGCGCCGGCCTCACCGATGGCGAAGGTCGCGACCGGAATGCCCTTCGGCATCTGCACGATGGATAACAGGGAGTCGAGCCCCTTGAGCGCGCGCGAGGTCACGGGCACACCGAGCACCGGCACGGTCGTCTTGGCGGCAAGCATGCCGGGCAGATGTGCCGCACCACCGGCGCCGGCGATGATGCACTGGATAGCGCGTGCCTCGGCGGCTTCGGCATACTTATATAAGAGATCGGGGGTGCGGTGGGCGGAGACAACACGCGCCTCGTGCGGCACGCCGAAGTCCTCGAGCACCTGCACGGCATGCTGCATGACTTTCCAATCGCTGTCGCTGCCCATGACGACGCCAACGAGAGGTTTTTTCATCGCCCGTCTCCAGGCTTGCTCAAGGTTCGTGCCCTTGGGTTTTTGCCGTTTTTCTTCATGGCTTCATCTCCTCGCCAGATGCGGCAGCGCCGCGATCCGCTCTTGGATCTCAGGAACAGCCGGCGCAAACCCGCGGCCGGCAACGTGTACAGTGTAGGCTGGCCAAAGGGGATATGAAAAGGAAAACTGGAGCCGCTGCTCGCCGGCATCGCCGTGTACAGGCACCGGCATGGTGCTCACGGATGCGCCCGCAGGCGCGACGGTGAATCTCCGGGCATTCAACCATTTCCCGGCGAGTGCAGGGAGGGTGTGTGCGATTTTATTCCTGCTCAAGGGTTGCACCCGTCGCAGCGGCCCGCCGGTGCGGCCTTCTCTGGGCGCTCCACTGTCACTTGGTGGCCGCATCCGATGCAACGGTGGATTTCCGCCCTGGCCTCCCGGGTCGCAGCGCCGCAATCCTCGCAGGGCAGGCCGGGGACGCGCTCGGCCAGTTGGAAACCGGGCGCGCCGCAGGCCGGACAGGGGGTGCAAAGTTTGCGCGCGAGATCCTGGGCGGCTTGGGCGATCACCTCCATGCGCGTGGGGTTCATATGGGCACGCACGTCGGTTTCCAGGAAGGCGTGGCCGTTGTCCGCCTCGCCACAGGCCCAACTGAAAGCTGCGCGCAGCGCCTGCCAGTCGGCGATGCCCTTGCGGATGCGGAGATCGTCCTCGTGCCGCGGGCGTACCACCAGGCCGTGTTCGGGAAAACCCGCGGCGCGGGCGAAGGCCTCGGCCTCGCTCCAGTCTGGCGTGAGTCGGTGAGCGAAGTTGGTCTTGCCCGAGGCCATCCCCACCACCTCGATGCCAAGCGTATCGTCGATCCAGACAATCATTTCCACGTTCCAGGAAAACATCCCGACGAACGGGTCCGGCCCGAAGCTGCCCTCGCTGGCGACCCCCAAGGGCAACCCCGCCAGTTCCATGCCGAGGCGCGCCTTTTTCCGCACCGCCTCGAGTTGGGTACCGGCACGCGGGATATCGCGGGTGAAAGTGCCGAGCCGGTCGGTATCGAAGCCGGTGACATGCGCCACCCGGCAGCCCAAGGCCGCCTCCAGCACCGGCGCAACAATCTTTTCCTTGCCGTGCTGGGTGAGGAACGCGGCGCTGCGCCCGAGATACCCACCCTCACCCGCCGCCGCAAGGTCGCCAGCCGCGCCGGAACCGGGCGGGGTCTGCTTTCCGGTGTCGTTCATCGGCATCACCTCGTTAGTCGAGCCCGGCCTGGGCTGCGCGGGCGAGCCGGTCTCGCAGCGCCTGCCAGACCGCCTCCGCCGGCAGTGCTTCGATAAGGAGGCGATCGGCGTGCAGCGCATCGAGCGCGCGCAGCCGCGCGTACAGTTCGCGCGCATAATCGTCCGGGCCGGCCGGCATTACCTCCCAGATGCATTCGGCTTGCGGCGGCGCGGCGGACCTCGCCAACACCGCCACGCGCTCACCCAGAAGAAGTCGGCGGTGGACTTCGGACGGCAAGTCATGGGACGAAACCAGGAGCAGCGGTGTTTGCGGTGCGTAATGGGAAGGAAGCATTCCCGGCACGCGTGGCATATCGCCGGACGGCCCGGCGAGCGGCTCGCCCAGCGCGGTCTCAAGCTCGGCAGCCGTGACCGCGCCGGGCCGCAGCAGCCGCGGCTGCGCGCCACTGAGATCGAGAATGGTGGATTCAATGCCCACCCGGCAGGGGCCGCCATCCATTATAGAGTCCACGGCCGAGCCCAGCTCCGCGCGCACGTGCGCCGCGGTCGTGGGACTCAGGTGCCCGAAGCGGTTGGCCGAGGGCGCGGCAATACCACCGCCGAAGGCGGAGAGCAGCGCAAGCGCCGCGGGATGCGCGGGCATCCGCAGGCCAACGGTGTCCTGGCCGCCGGTTACGGCATCGGGCACGCGCGCGCTGCGCCTTAAGATCAATGTGAGCGGGCCCGGCCAAAAGCGTTGTGCGAGCCGCCGGGCCGAAGACGGAATCATCACGGCCCAGCGCTCCAGTTGCTCGACATTTCCAATGTGCACGATAAGCGGATGGTTCGTCGGCCTACCCTTCACCGCGAACAGGCGTGCCACCGCCACGACATTTTCCGCGTCTGCCCCGAGGCCATAGACCGTTTCGGTGGGAAAGGCGACAAGGCCGCCGCGGCGCAGGACGGCAGCAGCTTCCTGCACGTGCGCGATGGAAAAAAAACTCTCAGACTTCATGTACGCCCCCCGTTGCCAGCCGCGCCAGCACCGCCACGCGCTCGCCTGCGTTGACACATCGGCGGACTTCGTCCGGCAAATTATCGAACTCACCGACGTTTGAGACGGTATCTGACCCGAATGGCAGGAGATGGCTACGCCCTATAGCCTCCCCTTCCCCCTGTTAACTTAACAGTGCGTTGTCAGTCATGTACACCGGTAAGTTTCTTGATGGCGCCAACGGCGGCATTGGCGGCCGCATCAACATCGGCTTCACGACCTGACAGGGTCAGGCGACCGAAGGCACCGACGGCACGCACGTCGACAAGGGTAATATCGGCCGCCTTTTCCGCTTCGTTCGCGGCATAGGTGATGTAACCGGCGGGTTCGGTTTCCAGAATGAACATGCTTTGGCCGGGAAGGATCATGGAGCCCTTGCGATCCTGGCGGTTAATCAGCACCGCATGGTCGGGAGTGATGCCGCGAATGATTTCGCTCCAGGCGATACGGCATTTCTGGCGTGAATGTTCGTCCACGCGCAAGTGCGACAGGACCACGTCTCCGGCATGCATGACGTCGCTCTGGTCGCGGTGATGAATCACCATCGAGCCAAAGGCGCGTTCCACAATTTGCTGCCCAAGATGCACGCGCGTGGCCTTGAGTGCCAGGTCGCTCATGCTGTGCACCGCCATGCCGGGAGAGACTTCTATCCACAACGCGGCATCGCCGGGCACCGGCAGAAAGCCCTGGGACACAGAACCGAGGTAGACCGCCAGCTGCGGTTGCAGGGAGTCAATAAATACGTAGGTTTTTAGCTTGATCATGTTTGAAAATTAATCTCTCTTAGGTAACCTGTGCCCATACAGGGCCAATCTGCGCGGTGGGTGATCAGGTCCGCACAGGCTCGAATCATTCGCTGCCCATTTCACTCATCGCTTGCCCGTTGCCCCGGTTGCATGCCATCCCGCCTAACTGCAACGCGACGAGTTCGATCCTCGCGGGCCAGGAGTGTACGCAGCGCCTGCTCCTTGGAGTCGAATAGATTCTCATGACCCAGCAATTCCGGCAGCCCGCCCGCCTCGAACGCGTCGCGTATTTGCTTTTTAAGTCCACTGAAGGCAAGCGTCACGCCCGACTCACGCAGTAGTTGCGCCAGTTCTCGGATTTTCTCCTCGCCCGAGGCATCGATGCTATTGATGCCGCTGCCGACGATCAGGATCGTTTTTGCTTTCGAAAAACGAGCGCGCGCCTCGAGCACGATGTCCTCAAAGTATGCCACACTGGCAAATACGAGCGAGCCGTCGAAACGAACCGGCACGAAGCGCTCGCTCACTGGCTTGAGGTCATGTGTGTCGAGACCGGCGAGCACACCGTCGTTCCGCAGCCCCAAGATCTCAGCCCGCGGCTTCATGAGCTTGAGGAGAAATGCAATCACCGTGAGCGCGATGCCGAGCAGGATGCCATTGGCAATGGCCGGCGCCACCGCCAGTGTCGCGGCGAAGGTGATGATCCCAATCACGGCATCGTTACGCTCTACCCGCCACGCATGGATCAGAGGCTGTACCCGAATCAGGGAGAATACCGCCATCATGACGATAACCGCCAACACAGCCTGCGGCAGATGATGGAGCCACGACGTGAAGAACAACAGCAATGCAACCACAGCCAGCGCACTGACGATGGCAAATAGCCCGGTACGTGCACCCACGCGCGCCGCCATTGCTGAACGCGAGAATGATCCGCTCACCGCGTAGGCACCAAAGAAGCTGCCGGCCACGTTCGCCAACCCCTGCCCAATGATCTCTTTGTTCACGTCTACGCGTTGCCGTGTCTTTGCGGAAATCGCTTTGGAGATTGAAACCGTCTCCATCAGACCGATCAGTGCCATCACGAGTGCCGCAGGTATGAGCGGGAACAATACATCCCAATGGATCGCCGGGGAATCAAATGCAGGCAATCCACGTGGAATGTTGCCCACTACGACGCCACCGGCAGAAAGCACGAGTCGTTCCCCCTGTATACCGGCAAAGCGCCAGCGCTGTCCATCCGACGCGGCGCCGGCGGGCAAGTTTCCAGCACGATAAAACATTGTGGTGCCTTGGTGCTCGACACCCTCAAGCACGAATGCGTGAAGCTGCACCCTCCGATGGTCATTGTCTTTTCGAAGGAACTTGGTTTCCAGACGAAGTAATGCTATGTCGTCCTTGAGTCGCAAGGTGCGCATCGCGCGCGCGCCTGCATACTCCTCTTCATGCAGCGTATTGAGTTCTACACCCTTGCGCACAGCGGCGGCATTCAACTCGTTGATGGCCATTGCCGTTCGCCGGTAGACCTCGATCAGTTTAGTGACATCGGAATCAGCGATCGCGGCTGCTGGCACTTCGAGCCGACGCTCGAAGCCGATCGCGGCACTCACGGCCGTAGCGACGACGATGGCAATCAGCAGCGCCGGAAGGCGCGGCGCAACTCGGTTGAGCCAAACGATGAACGCCCAGGCCACGAGCACAAACGCGAGCGTGGGCAAATGGGTCTCGGGGAGCTGCACAATGACACTCAAGATGTCAACCAGGTACGCGTCACTGCGCGGCATCGGCACGCCGAGCACTTGATTGAGCAGTGATAGCCCGATGATGAGCGCCGCGGCGTTGGTAAAACCCACTATTACCGGGCTTGAGACGAGATTGACCAGCATGCCGAGGCGCGCGAACCCGAGCGCCAAACGCAATACGCCCACCATAAGCGCGAGCAGGATGGAAAGTTCTACGTACGAGGCAGTACCAGGTGTCGCCAAGGGGATGATGGCCGCGGCCGAGAGTAGCGACAGCATCGCAACCGGACCCGTGTGCAACTGCGGGCACGATCCCCACAGCGCCGCCACGATCACTGGCACAAACGATGCGTAGAGCCCGTAGACCAC
>JANNJF010000391.1:0-13698 GCA_031405715.1 Gammaproteobacteria bacterium
ACAGAGATCCCGGTAACTACTGCCCCGCCAAGACCCACAACTACATCCACATCATCCAGTAAGTAGCCCGCTGTGGGCGCTTCGAAATCACCCGAAGACGGAGCGCCCACCGCGGCGCGCACGTCTCACTGGCTGAAGCCCGCGCGAAACGCGTCGATGTCCCAGTTACCAATCCACACATACTACGGAGCAAACTATCATGAAATCATCACTCAAGGCCCCAACGTTCGCCATTGCCGCCGCTGCCGGCCTCGCCGCCAACACGATCGCGGCGGCAGCAGCGCTGCTGTGACTTAACCGCGCCCGCGGTCGGAGTTCAATTCGGTGTGGGATCTGTGTTGACGCTGAGCGCAGCCGACCTTACGTTCGAGCAATTCCAGTGGGCCGACCTCACCTGGGCGCTCATGGGCCACGCGGAGGTCGTCGCGTCAAACTATGCCGTCGGCACCCCGGCGAAGGAGCTCGACATGCGCGCCATCAATGCGCACTTCACCTTGCATCAAGGCGCCAATCGCGTGCGTTTCCGTTACGCTGATCTGGACGGTTCCGCCGACGGCAACGTCAACTTCGCCGTGAACGGCGATTTCCGCAACGTTAGCGCCATCTCCAGCCTCAATGGCGTCGTCGTCGGAGGGGCTAATGTTACCGTCAACGCCGTCAATAGCGTCGGCTGGGAGCGCGGCGAAGTCGAAATCACGACCTCGACAGGTACGGTGATCACGGACTTTCTCGTCGGCGGACAGGAATTTTTCTTGGACGATGTGTGCCAATATTGGTAGTGATCGCGCGAGTGGCGGACTTCCCGGTGAACACGGTCAAGCGCCCCGCGTTCCCTGCGCGCAAAGGACTTGGCGGCCTTGTTGCCGAGTTCGGCCTGCGGCATCCGGCGGACGCCGCAGGGGTATGCGATGACGCGGCGCGGATGGCAACCCATTTGAGCAGGTGTCCGCACTACTGCGACACGTCGGAGCGCGGACAAGCCGAAATGACGAACGGGTCTTCACAGGCAACCTTTCGGAGGATGTGCTCGGCCAGAGTTCCTACAAGGCACATACGGTTCATGCAGAACGGCGGATCGAGCAATCCGAAAAAATATTTTCTAATCGTTTGAACCTCCATCGTGCTTCACGGGAATTACCGGACAGTAAAACGACCTTTACGTCCACTTGACCCAACACGAAAGGAGAAACATATCGTGAAAACGTCAACCGCCGCTCGGCGGCCTCGCGCTTTTGTTTCGTTTACCGATCGTGAAATATTCACAATTTACCGGCATTTTTCTACCGACTAATGTCGGTACTAACCCATACCTTTGTCGAATACCCATGAAGAATATAAACGCCAATAATCCATCCTAGCTGCACTAGCAGCGTTTAAACCGTAATGCAGCCGCTGGATCATTGGGGTTTGTGGGCAGGGTGCTTGTGCCCGGTATGTAGCGCACTTGCATCAACGGAAATAGCCAAAAGGAAACCCCATGTTTCAAGAATCGAAAAGGAGAACACAATGCACATCGGACTATTTTCCATTATTACCGTGAGTGTCGCCGTGGTGGCCATATCGGGCCAGCCGGCACAAGCCTTCGGTCCCAGGGAAGCGCCGTTTAGGATGGCGGACGCCAGGAAAATGGTCACCGACGTTCTATCCGGCGCAGCCGGAGCCGTCCCCAGCTATGCGGATCTGGTCGTCGAGAGCGCGCATTTGTCGCCGGAGCCAGGGGTGCCGGGTGAGGCGATGGAACTGTCTGCCGTCGTCATCAATCGCGGACAGGCCGCCGCAGGTCCCTCGCACCTGCGCGCTTGCGAAGACGTCGACACTGGTTTTTGCACAGGCGACGCGGTGGTGCCTGCGCTTGCCGCCGGGCAACGGGCGGTTGTTCGTGCCAGTCTCTCCGCTGCGGCGACTATGGGTCGCGCCGCTGAGCGTCCGCGTAGCTTCATCGTTCGGGTGGACGTAACCGGGTCGGTGCGCGAATCGCTCGAAAACAACAACGCCACGCCAAGCTCGCCGGCTTTTATCGTCGAGCCGAAACGCGGTCTCGCGCCTGTTATCAACGAGGAAGACGAGCGCGCCGTATTTCGCGACGGCGTGACCATTTCCGCCTCGAAGTTTTTCTATGGTCCCGACGGTGCACCTTCCTTTCCGCGCAGCGGACCGCGCACCAAACCCGAGCGTGGCCCCGAAGCGATGCGCACTGAGGTGCATCCGAAAGTGCAGGAGCAAGCCGCTGCCGCCGGAGCCAATGGGAGAATCGAAGTCATTGTGCACGCAGGAAGCAGAGACGCTTCCTTCCCCCGCTTGCCTGACCTCGATCCGGCGGAGCCGCGCCTCTCACCGGCCAACGGCCGGATTCTTGCCCAGCGCGCGGCGACGTTCGAAGCGGTTCGTCGGGAGCGCCGTCAGGCTCTGGCGCCACTGATCAATTCCGTCACCCAGATGGGGGGACGCGTCAGCGATTTCTACGTGTTGGGGTCGGCTTTTCGGGCGACCATTCCCGTCAACTCGCTTGACGCCCTGGCAACGGATTCGCGCATCCGGAACATTGAGCCGGTGAAGGGCGGCGAGACCCCGCCCAACCATGACGAAGTCGAAGAGGCGATCGATATCATTGGCAGCGACGCGTTTTTCAACGTCGGTGCGACGGGCGCAGGCTGGGACATCGCCTTGCTCGATACCGGTGTTCGCCCGACGCACAGCGTATTTTCCCTGCCCGATAGGATCGGCCTTTTTCGCGACTGTGTGTTTGGCAACAGCGATTGTGTGGATACAGGCAACGTGAACTACGATCCGAGCGACAACTGCGCGCACGGAACCTCGAGCGCCGGCATCCTCGTGGGTAATTCAAACTCGGGCGCTTCCTACCGGGGGGTGACGGCTGCCGTAGTCGATTCCTTCGTCGTCTATGACAACTGCTTTCTTGATACGGGTGCGGTGCTGAATGGCTTTGACCGCGCCGTTTTCTGGGCGGACAAAGTCATTGTCGCGAATATGCAATCGTCGCAGAGCCACACCGGAAGTATCGCCGACGCCGCCGATAACGCCTTCGACAGCGGAAGCCTGGTGATAGCCGCCAACGGCAACAACGGACCTGGCGCGGGTACGGTCAATTCGCCCGCCAACGCCCACAAGGCGATCGGGGTGGGCGCGTTCGACCTCGTCTCCGGCACGGCGTATTCATCCCAGTCGCGCGGCCCCACCGGCGATGACCGCATCAAACCCGACGTGCGCTTTCCCAACAACAGTGAGACCGCCGGCAGTGCCAGCGATACCGACACCACGGTTTTCACCGGAACCAGCGGCGCCACGCCCTACGGCGGCGGCACAGGAATGGTTCTGGTCGACCAGTCGCAGAACATCGGCTGGTCCACGGACCCCGGCCGCATTTATTCAATGTTGATCGCCTTTGGGGACCAGCAGGATCCGTTCGGCAACATCTCCGGTGCCGGCGATGTGTCGGTCGGATTGTCAGGCGACAAATGGGTGCGCGGCACCAGGTCGATTACCAACAATGACGTCGACACCGTCAGTTTCGACATCGATTCGAACGATACTTGCATCGAGGCGGCCATCTGGTGGCCGGAGGGGGTGACCTGGCATAACGACATCGATCTCTACCTCGACAACCCGAATGGCGTCCAGCAAGGCTCCAGCATCGAAGTCGATTCGGTCTTTGAGCGGATTCGGGTGAATGGACCCTTTGCCGTCACCGGTACCTGGAATCTGAGGATAGAGGGGTATTCGGTGAAGGCCGCGGCAAGCCCCGAAACGGTTTACTACTTTGCGCACGTCTGCGACTGAACGGGGTTGCATCGGGGAAGTTGCCCCGCCATGAGCGGCCGCATGGCCGAGTGACAGGGCAAATAAACAGCTGAGATTGTTCGTGTCTTCGGTCCGCGCGGCGAACACGACTTTACCGCGAGCCAGTAGCGTGGCCGCGACGGCCCTTCCAACGCGAATAAGAATCGGTAAACGACTTCGAGTCCGGATAAAAATTTCTTTAGCATAGGAGTACAACAAAACAAAGAAGGAGGTGGTGTGAATGTGAGAAAAACAGAAAGTACAGAGATCGCGATGTATAAGGGCAATTTACTAGTCATTAATCCAGCGAGGTATTTTTCATGAAACCAATACTTACTGCTTCAGCCATCGTGCTTTCGGCCACCCTGGCGGCCGCATCCATGCAAGCATCGGCGGACTTTGCCGTCGGCGGTGACGAGACCAACGTCGACCGTAACGTTCCCTTTGCCAATGCGTGGACGATACTGGTATCGGAACCTTTCGTGACGGCGACCGGTTCGCATTGTATCGCCACCGGCAGTGCCGATGCCTTGAATCCGCTTATGGGCGACGACAACCTATACCGTTTCGTGCTTACCATCGACAATGTGAATCCGAACGTCGTCAATAGCGCCTGTGAACGCAGTGTGGAATTCGATGTGAATGGTGCAGATACACAGCGCATCGAGGAGGTCAGCAGCACCTGCACGTTTCGCAATATTCCCCCGGGCTTCCATAGAATCTCATGGCTGGCGCGGAAGGGGGCGGCCGCGGCTCCCAACTTGACGGTGGACGACAATTCCATGACCTTCGTCTGCCAGAACAACCTGCTCGACGGCGACGGTCTCGGGGACGGTGGGGCATGGTAAATTAGAGGGAGATCCCAGAACTCTTGGCGTCGTGAGTTCGGGAGTATTAATCGGCGGGCCTGCCCAGCGGGGCCGCCGATTTTTTAAGTACCGGATAGCGCGTTTGCGCCGTTCGCACCATGAGTTAAGCGCTTCTGGCTACCAGGAAGTAACACACCCAGACAGGCAGGGTATTGCCCGCCCCGAGTACGCCCGGCCACGCCAAAGCGCTTAGTCATTTCAACCCCAAGCGAAACAATCCATGGGTCCCGCCGTCGCTGGTGAAATACAACGCACCGTCGGGGCCGATGGCCACGCCCACGGGCCGGGCCCAGCGCTCGCCGTTGGCCAGCTGAAAGCCGGTCACGAGATCATCGACACGCTGTGCCTCACCGTTGTTGAAACGCACGGCGACGATCTTCGGTGGCCGCCGCGTGGCGTTGGCGCCGAGGTAGCCGCCGCCGGGCCGGGTGGCCCAGGAACCATGCAGTGCGACGATGGCATCCAATGCCAATGACTTGCTCATTGCCCCTTGCGGTACAAAAGTGACCCCCATGGGGGCATTGCGCGCCGGGAAGGTGGCGACGGGGGCGACCACCTCCGCCAGGGGTCGTGGCGGCTGGATTTTTGCGCAGTCGTCGCGCCGCAGCCGTTGCCCATCGAATTGAAACCACGGCATGCCGTGAAAGGACCCGGCGGTGAGGCGGCTGAAATATTCCGGCGGCTGTTCATAGCCCAGGTGATCGGGCCCGTTATTGCTGGCGTACATCACACCGGTCTGCGATTGCCAGGCAAAGCCCACGGGGTTGCGCAGGCCCGATGAAAATGTCTCCCACTGTGCCTTGCCGCCGGCCTCGCGCAGTACCAATACCCCGCCGCGTCGCTCGTCGAAGGGATAGCTCGCATCGAGATATTGATCGCTGCAGTTGCCTTGTATCCCGAGACTCACATACACCCGGCCGTCGGGGCCGACGCCGACGCTGCGGCTGTTATGTCCGCCGCCGCCGGGTAGACGCGCCAGCAGCGTCACCGACTTTGCCGGGATTTCTTTCTGACCGGGCCGGTAAGGGGCACGGTACACGCCATCGGTGCGCGCAATCAGCAGTTCACCATGACGCAGCGCCACGCTATGGGGATAGTTGTTCAGTGTGACCAACACCTCGGGGGATGTATAGGGCGGCGCCAGTCGGTAGACCTTGTCGGACTTGGCGCCGATAAAAAGATCACCGTTGTCCGCGAAGGTCAGCAGGCGCGGACCATCGAGTTGGTCCGTCAACAACGTGAGTCGAAATCCCTTGGGCACGCGGGCAACGACCGCCGCGCCACCCACCACCAGGGTCTGTTCTTCGTAAGTCAGCGGGTTGGGGCCTGCGTGTGTCACCGCTGGGACTAACATAAGGGTAAGCCAGAGCGCGCAGGCAGGCACGCCGGTTGGCCAGTGCCAAGGAAGCCTAGCTTGAGAAATATGCATCCGCATGCAAGAGATGGTAACAGGGATACACGGGCGGGATAAATACGCCTGGCCCCTTGGCACAATAATAACGGGGTGGTGCCCTGGTGGATTCGGCGCTTTCGTGCCTCGCGTGCCCTCTGGGCATAATCCGCCCTACCATACTACCTTGTGTCATCACGATGAACGCCAGCGACGAAGCCATCCCCATGGGGGAGGCACACGCTGGGTTGTCAGGGATAAGGAGTGCCACGGCTGGAAAAAAAACGCGGCCTCGCATTGACGCCAGTGTTATGCTGACCTTACACAGCATTGCCTTACGGATGAGCGGCTGTATTTCCAGGACAGAGAGATATTCCTGCCGACAGAACTGACGCAGCGCAAGGTATCCTGCCGTCGCTTGCCGCAGGCTAGATACAAGTGGTGATAAAGAAATGGATAGACATGGATAAGAAAACCCACCCTCACGGCTTGGTATTGGCCCTCGGCGGCGGCGGCGCCCGGGGGTTGGCGCATATCGGCGTGTTGCAGGTGCTGGAGGAGGAGGGCATCCCGGTACGCGCCGTCGCCGGCACCAGCGTTGGCGCGGAGGTCGGCGCCTTTCTCGCGGTGGGTATGCCGATGCGGGAACTCGTTTCCCTGGCGGCCTCCTTCGACTGGAAGCGCACGCTGCAGTTGTTTCTGCCGGATCTGCCCACGGGTGGCCTCGCCTCGGGTAAAAATATTATGGAGTTTCTGAACAACGGCCTGGGGCGCGAGCGCATCATCGAGGAATTGCCCATCGGTTTTGCGGCCGTGGCGGCCGACCTCGAAACCGGCAAACAGGTGGTGCTCGACCGCGGTTCACTCATCGATGCGGTGCGTGCCAGTGTCTCCATGCCCGCGGTGCTGGCGCCCTACCACCTCCACGGTCGTCTGCTGGTGGATGGCGGTGTCGTCAACCCCGTGCCCTTCGATGTGGCGCGCAACCATTTCGGCGGGCCGGTGGTGGCGGTGGCAGTAAACGCCGGTGCGCTTACTTTCACGCCACAGGAGTGGCAGCCCCCGGCATCGCCGTTGTGGCGTACCCGCGTCCGGCAATTGCTGCAGGAGCCCTGGGTGGAACAGGCGGAACCGCTGCGCCAGTGGCTGCAGGGACAGTTGAGCAATGGTCAAGATCACGACACCAAAAAATCCACGTGGAGTACACGCCGGGTCCTGGATCAGGTCGCGGACATCACCACTGCGCAGCTCATGCACCTGCGCATGGAGTTGTACGCGCCGGATCTGATGTTGGTGCCGGATGTGCGCCGCATCGGGCCGCTGGAGTTCTATCGCGGCAAGGAAGCGATCGCCGCGGGACGCGCCGTGGCGACGACCTGGTTGCCCGAGATCCGCGAGCTGATGCAGAACGTTCCAGACCGGGAGACCAGGAAAGTATCCGATGTCGTTTAGGCAGGCTCTGATTAATTCAAACAGGTAGGGTGCGCCCTGCGCACCGATCGACTCAACCACACCCCACGAATGGTATTCAACCCTATGCACTTCACACGTTGTTGCGCGTAGAATTGGCCGCACGAGACCACTACCTAAGGACGCCCATGCCAAACACCACCGCTACCCCCCGGAAAAAATCACACTTAACGACTGTGATCATGGTTGCCTTCAGTCTCGCCGTTTTGGGTCTGGTCTTCTGGAATCTACCACGCGGCTACAGTGCCGATCTCTCGCAGATCGGCAAAGGTAAAAACATCGTGGTGTATGTACATGATCATTATTTAGTCGACAGCACCCGCCTAATGGAGAACCTCGACAAGCTGCGCCCCGACTATGCGGGGGTCGTTGAATTTATCGTGGCGGATATGCAAGTCGCCGAGGGCCAGACGTTTGCCAAGGCGCATAACGCGGGTGCCACGACGTTAATATTCTTTTCGCCCGACGGTAGCCCCTTGGGCAGTGTGCAGGGTATGCAGGAGGTCGGCACGCTGAGAGATACCCTGAATCAGATTTTCCGCCTGCCTTCCCCGGGGGGATAATCGCCGTGGGTGACGGCTGGCTGCGCTGTCGTTGCTTTAGCTATTTCTGCGACTGATCTGCGCGAGTGCCGCCTGGGCGGCCTCCAATGCCCCTTCCAAATAACCGCCGCTGGTCGCGGCGGTTTCCGATCCCGCGCGTATCAGCTGTCCCTCCCACAGTGTACTGTTACTGGACAAGGCCCCGTAGTCCGGGTGCTGCGCCGGCGCGAGACGATCGTCTTCGGTGGCGGTGAGTGCATCCTCGGCCCAGTCCTTAATAAGGACAACAAGGGGCAGCAAAGCGTCTTCGCCGAACAACCGGCGTAACTGTGCCAGACACAATCGTTGCAACTCTGTTTCACCCAGTTGCCGTCGGCCGTCCGCCGGTATTCCAAAAAATCCGAACAGGGCATAGGGCCCGCCGTTGGCTGGAGAGGCGTCGTAGATTTCCGTCAGCGGCCCGCGCCGGCTGAAGGCCTCGCCGGACAACCCCTGCGCGCGCCAAAAGGGCGTGGCGTAAAGCACCATCACCTTTGCCTGACCCGCCATCCAGGTGGGTGTGTCGATCCATGCGTTGCGCGTGGCCAGCGGCAGGGCCGGAACAAATTCCACGTTGCGCGCCAGCAGTCGTGGGGGTAAGGCCAGGACCACCTGATGTGCCGTGATGTGCGTGCGGGATCCCTGTGCGTCCAGCATTTCCACTTCGACGCTGGATACTTGCTGGGTGACGCGCACTACCCTGCGATTCACTAGCAGGCACTCCCCGGGCAGTGCCGCCGAGAGCTGTTCGATGACGCGGCCGGCGCCACCCGTGAGGCGATGGGATTGTGCGTGGGCGGACGCGTCGTGGAATTTTCGTGGCGCGCTATCATCGGCGTCTTCATACAAGATGGCCCCCTGGGTGTATTGCGCAAAGACCGTCAGCCCCAGCTCCGCCAGCAACTGACGCATCAAGGGCTGCAACACGGGCCACATCCAGGCTGGGCCTAAATCGTAGCGGGCGTCAGTCTGCATGTTCGGCTCTGCCTGCGGTTGCGACAAAATGCGGCCGCCTAAACGGTTGCGCGCTTCAATCAGCAGGAACGGCTGATGCTTCTGGGCCAATCGATAGGCGAGGGTCAGCCCGCTCAAACCACCACCGACGATCAGCGTGTCAGTTCGCATACGATGGCATGGTCCAGGTAGCGATGGTTATCAACGGATGCAACAGGATAGCGAGAGGGGATAGCTTGTGGCGCGCTTGGGAACCTCCGAACAAGCCCCCTCTCCCCCGCGCACTTCGGGGGAGAGACCGCCCGACCCACCCTGGTCGCGAATTGAGCCCTGGAACCGGGCGGTCTCTTCCCTCATCCGGCCCTGCGGGCCACCTTCTCCCGCGCGCGGGAAGAAGGAGATTCGTGCGGCCTGCGGCCGGGTTCATGGGTAGGGAACGTAGCGTGATCGTTTCTGCCACTTGTTCAGGGCTCCCCTAGCTGATTGTTTCTGTCGCCGTGGCACTGTGCCAGAAAACGTCTACTTACGTATGCCTTCCACCGACAGGAACAACTCGACCTCCGTGGAGGCGGGGCCCAGATTGTAGTTGATGCCGTAGTCGGTGAGCTTGAGGGTGGTGCTACCCTCGAAGCCACGGCGGTAACCGCCCCAGGGGTCGGCGCCGTTACCCACCGGTTTGACGTTGATGGTCACCGGGCGGGTGACGCCGTGCAGGGTCAGGTTGCCACTGAGCACGGCGCTCTTGTCGGCGTTTTCCTTGTAGCCGCTGCTGACGAAGCGTGCCTCCGGAAACTTGCCGACGCCCAGGAATTCGTCGCTGCGTAAATGCTTGTCGCGTTCCGCATGGTTTGAGTCAATGCTGGCGGTCTTGATGTTGACCTCGACCTTGGACGCGGCCGGTTTGGCCTCGTCGTACGAGAACTTGCCGTCGAAGTCGTTGAAGCGACCCAGCAGCCAGCTGTAACCCAGATGTTTGATGCGGAACTGAATAAAGGCGTGCGCCTTCTCGGTGTCGATCACATAGTCCGCGGCCTGGGCCAGGGACGGCAGGGTGATGGATGCAGCGGCGATGGTGACGGCCAGCGCGGTGGTTTTTAGGAATCCTGCGGTCATGTTGCCTCCTTGGTTTTTTGATAACGGACGGTAAGATTACATCAATGCCGGGTGCTCAGCATACGCTTGAGGGTATTGTCGCGGTCGATGAAATGGTGCTTGAGCGCCGCCAGGGCATGCAGGGTGGCCAGGGCGATCACGCCGTAGGCCAGGACCGCGTGCACGACGCCGGCGATGTCTTCCTGATTCTTACCGGTGAGGGTCGCCGGGATGTTGAAGAATCCGAAGACATCGATGGCGCGGCCATCAGCGGTGGAGATCAGATAGCCGCTCACCATCAGCGCGTACAGCAGCAGGTACAGCAGGCCGTGGACCCAGCGGGCAGACAGCCGCTCCCAGGGCGCGCCGCTCAAGCGTGGCAGAGGATTACCCAGGTGCCAGGCCAGTCGCGCCAGCATGACAAAAAACAGCAGCACCCCCACACCCTTGTGCAGGTCCGGCGCGCGCCGATACCACGGGTCGTAATACGTCAGCTCCACCATCCACAGACCGAGAGCAAACAGCCCGATCACGCTGATCGCTACCAGCCAGTGTAGGCCGATGCTGATCCAACCATAGTTATTCGGCGTGTTGCGCCACATGAGCGAGTCCATGGAATTAAGCGTCCGTCGCAGGGAGCGGGGGTGTTTCGTAACAACCCGGCACGGAAGGCCATTTGAGCAACACGATCTGGTCATTCCGTTGCCTACCCCAGATCAATTAGCCCTTTCTAACATACCATTGCAACGTAAAAAACGCGATGCATAACCTAAGGGTAACCGCTATGCTATGTATATTGTCACTGGTTAAGGGACCCGTAAATCCAGACACATGACACCCCATCCCCTGCAGCAATTATCCTTGCCCCGTGTGCAGGATTTACACGAAGCGACACTGCGTCTGCTCGGCCTGCTCGGCGCCCACCGAGTCGAAACGGATCTGCTGCAGGAGGGCATCGACGCCCTGACCGCCCTCATTGGCGCGCGCTACGGTGCGATCGGACTCGTGGATGAAGCGGGGAATCTGCAGCAGTTTGTCTACACCGGCATCACCCCCCAGCAGGCTCGACAGATCAGTGACCTGCCGCAAGGCAAGGGCCTGCTCGGCGTAGTCATCCAAAAGAACCAGGTGTTGAACCTCGACGATATGTCGAAGGATGCGCGCTCCGTCGGCTTCCCGCCCCAACACCCGCCGATGCAAAGCCTACTGGCCGTGCCGATCTCCTACGACGGCCGGGTGTACGGGCGCGTGTACCTGTGCGACAAGCTCGACGGCACACCGTTCAATCAACAGCATGATGAATTACTCGCCAAACAATACGCCGATGTGCTTGTGTTGGTGCTGACCCAGCACCGTGCCCAGGCCCACCACACCGATGCGGAAGCAATGCTGCGGCACATCGCCGATGCGATCGCGGGCAGTACCGGTCTGGCCTTCTTCCAGCGACTGGTGCTGAGTGTCGCCGAGACCATGGATATGGCGATGGCCTTCGTTGGCGAACTGGACCCGAAAAAACAGACAGTCCGTACCCTCGCCGCCTGCGCCTTTGGCAAGATTATCGACAACATCACCTACAGCCTGGATGGAACCCCTTGCGAACAGGTACTGGACAAGCGGCAGTTCTGTCTCTATCCGCGTGACCTCCTGCAACAGTTTCCCCAGGGCCATCCGTTAGCGGAAAAGGACAGCCAGAGTTACATGGCCGTGCCGCTCTTCAATAGTGTCGGTCAGGTCGTTGGTCTGTTGGCGCTGATGGACAACAAGGTGATAACCGATCATCGCTCCGCCAACACCATACTGAGGATACTGGCCGCGCGCGCCGCGGCTGAGCAGGAACGCCAGCGGATCGAGGGCCTGCTGCGTGAAACCGCCGCCGCGTTGGAAAACGCCGTCGAGGGCATCGCGCGCCTGGATGCCGAAGGGCACTATATCGCCGTCAACAAGGCCTACGCCGACATGCTCGGCTACACCCCGGAAGAGCTGGTCGGCACCGAATGGCTGGCGACGACGCACCCGGACGACCGGCTTATGGCGCAGGCGGCCTGCCGGCGGCTACCGGCTGAGGGGAAGGCGGAGGTATCGGCCAGGTCCCTGCGTAAAGATGGATCCGGGTTCCACCAACAGATGACGATGGTCGGCGCCTACGACCAGCAGAAGAAATTCATAGGCCACTATTGCTTCATGCGGGATATCAGCGAGAGTGTGCGCACGAAACAGGTGTTGCACGAGAGCGAGGAGCGATTGCGCAGGGTGGTGGAAAATGCCCCGGTCTGCATCCATACCATCGATCTGAACGGCTGTGTCGCCAGCATGAACTTGGCCGGGTTATGCATGCTGGGGCTGGAAAAAGAAGAACAAGTCCGCGGTATGGCCATGCTGGCATCGGTCAGCGAAGCGGATCGCGCACGCATCCAAGCCCATCTGCAGGATGCCTTTCAGGGAATAACCAGCCACTTCGAATTCACCACCATCACTGGACGAATCTTTAAATCGAGCTTCATTCCGGTCCGGGCGCCCGCCGGCCAGATCCAATATCTGCTCGGTGTCACCGAAGATATTACCGAACACAAACAGGCCGAAGCGGCGCTGCGTGCAGGTCTCCAGGGTCTGCGCGCCTTGCACGCCATTATTTCCGACCAGGGACTTTCCTTCAGAGCGAAAATTCAGGCACTGCTGTCCCTCGGTTGCCAACGCTTCGACCTGCCTATCGGCATTCTGTCGCATATCGATGGGGATCGTTACCAGATCGTGGAGGCGGTCGCACCCGGCACAGCCATCGTCAGCGGCAGCATTTATTCCACCGGCAGGACTTATTGTAACGAAACCATGAAGTCCACGGACATCGTCTGTTTCGAGCATGCCATAGAGTCCGAATGGAAATCCCACCCGGCCTACGCCGACCTGAAGCTGGAGGCGTATATCGCCCTCGCCGTGCGTGTCCAGGGTAAGGCCTACGGCACGATCAACTTCTCCAGCCCGGAGCCGCGCCTGTCCCTGTTCACCGACACGGACAAGGAAATCCTCAAGCTCATGGCCCATTGGGTGGAAAGCGAACTGCATCGCCAGCAGACCGAGGCGGTTTCCACCCGGCTGGGCCGGATTCTCGATGACTCCTCCAATGAGATCTACGTCTTCGATGCAGAGAGTCTGATTTTCTTGCAGGCCAACCAGGGGGCGCGCCACAACCTTGGCTACACCATGGAGGAGCTGGCCAGGCTCACTCCCCTCGACCTGAATCCGGAACACACCCGGGAAAGTTTCGAGGCCATCATTGCCCCGCTGCGGCAGGGTGAACAGCACATGGTGGTCTTCTTCGCCACGCACAAGCGCAAGGACGGCAGCTTGTATCCGGTGGAGGTGCGTCTGCAGCTGTCGAGCGTCGACGTACCCCCGGTATTTGTAGCGATTATCCAGGACATCACCGAACGCCGCCAGGTGGAGGAACGCCTGAGTTACCTGGCACACTACGATACGCTGACGGGCCTACCCAACCGCGTCCTGCTGCAGGACCGTTTGCATCAGGCCATGATCGAGGCCGACCGGC
>JANNJF010000392.1:0-2546 GCA_031405715.1 Gammaproteobacteria bacterium
GTTTTGACTTCCACACCCTCCAGCGGCCGGCCCACGGACAGGGGATCGTTGTCGCCCGGACGGTTGGCGCTGATCACCGGCGAAAACTCGGTGAGGCCGTATCCTTGCAGGATGGGCAGACCGAGTCCAATGAAGGTGCGCGCGTGCTGGGGGGCGAGGGCCGCGGCGCCGACCACCAGGAAGCGTATGCGCCCGCCGAGACGGGCGCGCAACTTGTGCGCCACCAGCCGGTCGAGCAGCGGCCACAACCGGTCCTCCCAGCGGGAACTCTGCTGGTTGAAGCGTTTCCAGCCGATGTCCACGGCCTTCTCAAATAATTTTCGCTTGAGGGATCCGGCGGGCAGGCCTTCCTGCACCTTGGCATAAATACGTTCGAAGATGCGTGGCACGCATACCGCCAAGGTCGGACGTTGGCTCTGAAAATCCTCCCCCAGCTCCGGGATACCGCGTGCATAGATGGTCTGCGCGCCGATGGTCATGGCCGCGTAGTATCCCACGCTGCGTTCGAAGGTATGCGACAGCGGCAGAAATGACAGGAAGCTGTCCGTCTCGTCCACACCGGTAACGGCGTCCAGACAGCCGGTGGTGTTGCTGAGAATATTGCGATGGCTGAGCATCACACCCTTGGGTCGGCCGGTGGTGCCGGAGGTGTAAACCAAAGTCGCCATCTCCAACGCCCGACCCGTTCCGGCCTCGAGGGTACCGCCTTCGGTGGGCAGCCACTTGTCGAGGCCCACGGCGGTGACAGCATCGCCGGCGGTGTTGTTCACGTACACCACGCGCTTGATGGTCGGTGTCTGCGCGCGCAACTGCGGCCACAGAGCACCATCCTCCAGCAGCAACAGACGCACCTCGCAGTCATTCAAACACCAGGCCATGTTGTCCGGCCGGTCGTTATAAAACAGCGGCACCACCACCAGTCCCAGGCCCAGGGCCGCCTGGTCGAACAATACCCATTCGATGCGATTGCGCATGCAGATGCCGACGCGCTCGCCCGGCCGCAGATTCTCTTTGCGCAACGCCGCCTGCCAGCGCGCCACTTCGCGCGCCACTTCGCCCCAGGTCATGTTGTGCCACACACCGTCGCGACATTGCCGATAGGCCGCCACGTCCGGCGTCTGGCGCACGCGCTCGATGAATACTTGAGGTATCGTCGTCTCGGGGGTAACGGGTATGCGCATGGTTAGCTCCGCATGATGGTACGTCGTTCCAAAAGACCTGTCTTGCCCCAGCCCTTGTCCGGCTGGAAGCGTTCGCCGTATTCACCCGCCAGGCGCGTCAGCGTATTGCAGATGCCGGTCTCGCCCAGGGTCTCGGCGTAACGCATGGGGCCGCCGAGATACGGCGCGAAACCGGTGCCATAGACCATGCCGGTATCGACCGCATCCGCGTCCGCCACCACACCTTCGCGCAGACAGGCCACGGCCTCGTCCAGCATGCGCAGTATCAGGCGCTCGGTGATGGGAGTATCCGCCGGCTTGCCGCCGGGGGTTTTCTGCGGCTTGCCTTTCTTGTCGTAGACATAAAATCCGCGTCCCGACTTCTTGCCTAGGTGACCGGCCGCGACCATGTCCCGCAGGCGCTGCGGCACCGCGAGACCGAGGGACGTGGACAGCATCTCCGCCACCGACAGACAGATATCCAGGCCGACGGTATCCGCCAGCAGTATCGGACCCATGGGCATGCCGAAGCGCGTAGCGGCGTTGTCGATGTCGGCATACGGTATACCCTCCTCCACCATCAGCATCGCCTCGACCAGATAGGGCATGAGCACGCGATTGACCAGAAAACCGGGGCTGCTCTTCACGTCCAGCGGCAAACGATCGAGGGCCACGGCAAATCCACGCGCCCGCGCCAGCGCCGCCTCCGAACTCTGGGCGCCGCGCACGATTTCCACCAGCTGCATCTGCGGCACGGGATTGAAGAAGTGCAGACCGACGAGGCGCGACGGATCGCGCAAGCCTTCGGCCAGTTGCTCCAGCGGTATGCTGGAGGTATTGGTGGCAAGCAGCGTGTCCGCGCGCACCACCGACTCGACGTGCTTGAACAGGTCACGCTTGGCCTCGACCTTCTCGACGATGGCCTCGATCACCAGGTCCGCGCGGTGCAGGCCGTCGCCGGCGAGGTCCGGCATGAGGCGGTCCATGACCTCCTGGATGGCGTGGGGTTTTTTCAGTTTCTTCTTGTAGAAGCCATAGGCCTTTTTCACCGCGCGTGCCAGGGCCTCGGGATCGCGATCCTGCAGGCTCACGTGAAAACCCCTGAACGCCGCCCACAGGGCGATGTCCGCCCCCATGACACCGGCGCCGATCACGTGCACGTGCTTAATCTCGTGCGGCTGCTTGCGCCCGCTACGCTTGAGATCCTCGCCGAGTAAAAACAGATTCACCAGATTGCGGCTGGTGCGACTGACCAGCAACTCGCCCAGGGAGTGCGCCTCGTCCTCTTCGCTGGCGTCGCGCACCCACAGATCGAGCATGCGATAGGGCCCCGGATAGTGATCGGGGTTGACCTTCTGACGTAAAGGCCTGGCCACCAAGCGGCTC
>JANNJF010000393.1:0-1833 GCA_031405715.1 Gammaproteobacteria bacterium
TCGAACGGTGGACGCTCCCTAGTACTCCGTCAAACAATTCTTTCCGTACGACCGCTAGCGCCAGTAGAGTGCGCCCTCCGCCCTGGTTACTTAATTAGTTGCCATGTGTCCATCCCTTACGTTCAAACCCAGGGTCCCTTCTCCCCTTGGGAGAAGGACAGGATGAGGGGCAAGGCCGAAGATTCCCCCTCACCCTCACCCTCTCCGAGCGGTTTATGCCTCCCCGGAGGGGACCCGAAATGCGCGGGGGAGAGGGGACTTGTCCGGAGGTTCCCTGGGGATACGGAATAACGTATTGGACGGGAGTACTAGTGTGTAGTGCCTTACCCGTAGTGCTGCGGCCCTCAGTAAACACTTGGCACGTCCGTGTGCCAAGTGCCTTCGCCGGTCCGCGGCGCATTCTTAGCCCCGACCGTCCTGCGGCTGGGAAGCGCCACACCGACTCTACGCTGGGTCCCACCCAGCTATTGGGGGCTTATCGCCATTGCTTTGCTCTCCCTGGCTCGGCGGCGGGTTGAAAAAGTCCATGGATGGGCTTTTTCAACAACCTGCTAGGTGTCGTGGCTGGATAAGGAGAGAGACAGTACCGGCGGCGCGGACGTCCGAGAATGGTTAATGAAAAAGGGTAGCGTCCCCAATGGCACTAACTTAAGCAAAACACATTCCCAATCAGCAGGATAAGGAAGGGCTGAGAGCCTCACAGCGGTTATCATGCGGGTGTCGAATCCGTACAACGATAACCCCAAAGAGGATCAGCCCCGATGCATAGTAACAAGAAAAAGTGTCTGGTGGAGCAAGTGCGGCGGTTTCAAGCGCGGTTTGTGCAGTCGGTAGAAGCGGTATTGGACGATGTCATTCCCGGCGAGTTATTGATCCGGTGGATTACCGAAGAGATCGGGGACTATCGGGAGCGGATCTATGGCCCACTTACCACGCTCGTGCTTTTTATCGAGCAAGTGCTGGGGGCCGACCACAGCTGCCAAGATGCGGTCGCTCGGGGATTAAGCGCTCGTACAGCGCAGGGGCAGACACTCTGTAGTTTAAATACGGCAGCGTATTGCAAAGCGCGGTTGCGCCTGCCGCTCGGATTGCTTGAGCGCCTGGCGCGCGCGGTGGGTAGCCGCCTCAGCGCCAGCCAACCCGTGGTGTGGCGCTGGCGGGGGCGCGAGGTCAAGCTGATCGACGGAACGACGGTATCGATGCCGGATACGAGCGCCAACCAGGCACGTTTTCCACAAAGCCGCGTGCAGAAACCGGGGCTGGGGTTTCCGTTGGCGCGCCTCGTGGCTATCGTCTCGCTGTCGACAGGGGCCGTGCTCGAATGGGCACTGGATGCGTGCGAAGGTAAAAAGACCGGGGAAACAGCACTTTTATGGCGATTGATGCCGCATCTTCAGCGCGGGGATGTCATCATCGCCGATGGGTATTACGCCGGGTACTTCATGATCGCGGGGTTGATTGCACTTGGCGCCGACATCGTCATGCCGCAGCATCATTTACGTATAACCGATTTTCGCCGCGGTCAACGCCTCAGTGTGCGTGACCACGTGGTCATGTGGGTCCGACCGAAGCGCCCCGACTGGATGGACGAGACGACCTACGCGACGATGCCCGAGACGCTCACGATGCGCGAAGTCCGTGCCGGTGGCAGAACGCTCATCACCACGCTCACCGATGCGCATGCCACGCCCAAGAAAGCGTTGGCGGAGCTTTATGCGCTGCGCTGGCACGTGGAGCTCGATCTGCGCGCGATCAAGACGGTGATGCAGATGGATATCCTGCGTGGCAAGACACCGATGATGGTGGAGAAAGAAATCGCCGTGCATCTGCTTG
>JANNJF010000394.1:0-1058 GCA_031405715.1 Gammaproteobacteria bacterium
CCCAGGAAGGCCTGTATCTGCACCACAAGGCCATTGCCGAGGCGGTGGCCATCCCCCAGATTCTTTATAATGTCCCCGGACGCACCGCCTGCGACATGCTGCCGGCGACGGTCCGGCGTCTGTCCGCCATTCCCAATATTATTGGCATCAAAGAGGCCACCGGCGACCTCGCGCGGGCGCGTGAGATTATTCAGGACTGTGCCGCGGATTTCGAGGTGTATTCCGGCGACGACGCCACCGGCCTGGATTTTATGCTCCTGGGGGGCAGGGGGGTGATCTCCGTCACCACCAATGTCGCCCCCCGCGCCATGCAGGATATGTGCACCGCGGCCCTGGACGGGGACGAAAAGACCGCGCGTGCCATCAATGCACGCCTCATGGGTCTGCACACAAAATTGTTTATCGAGGCCAATCCTATTCCGGTAAAGTGGGCGCTCACCCAAATGGGGCTCATCCAGGGGGGAATACGCCTGCCCCTGACACCCTTTTCCCCGGCGCATCATGAAACCCTGCGCCAGGCCATGCGCCAGGCCGGCGTGGCGTGTTAATCGGGCTGGGTCATCGACCCCCCATCCGTATCCATAATATTAAGAGAATACAAAAGTAATGACTATTTCCCGGCTTGGATCGATATTGGCAAGTGTGCCCCTGTTACTGGCCGTGGCGGGTTGCAGCACCGGCGCCAGCAAAGACCTGCCGCCCGCGCAGCGTGTGCCGTCCCTGGTGGTGCCGCCGGATCTCACCGCACCCAAGAGCGAGTCGGATTTAAGCGTGCCGGATGCCGCCGCCGGAGGAGCCGCAACCTACTCGGGTTATGCGGGCAGCGCACCCGCGGGCACCACCGTTCCGCTGTTGACCGCCCCGGGTGACCTGCGCATCGAGCGTGCCGGCGGTCAGCGTTGGCTGGTGGTGACGAGCAAGGCGGAAACCCTCTGGCCCGCACTCAAACTATTTCTGCAAAAGAACCATCTGGCCCTGGCGCGGGAAAATCCCGCCACCGGCATCCTGGAGACCGAGTGGACCCCGGGCGCCCCTGACCGCAAGACCCTGGGCAGTGG
>JANNJF010000395.1:0-4766 GCA_031405715.1 Gammaproteobacteria bacterium
CTGCGTAAAGCGCTTGGGGCTGATGCCCGCCCAACGTCGAAACAGGCGCTGGAAGTGAAACGGACTCAAACCGACATTGGCGGCGATTTCGCCCAGGTCGGGTTGGCGCAGAAAGTGCGTTTCAAGGAAACGGATAGCCTGTTCGATACGCAGGTAGTCGTTGTTCCGCATGTCAGGAGGCCGTGTAGGTAGAGGTTGACCGATTCTAGCAATTGCCTGGGGGTGGTCCACCCGAATCTTGCGCCCGTGATAAAGCCTGCCGGCGATGGGGCTGAGCGGTACCTTGGCCGCCGACGAACCCGTTAGGGTGGCTGAGCCTCCGGTTCGGGGGTCGTTTGGACGGGTGCGCGTTATGCCGTTGCGAGTGACTGCCTATGGCCTTCGGGTGCCGCAAACTGGCACTTTTATCAGGTGTACCCGTGAGGGTTGCGGCGATCTCAGTAAGTGAGCACCAACACCTCTATAACTATTTGATTAATAATTAGAAATAATGGAGTACTCGGCCACTAATGAAGACGATAGACGCGAAAAATGGCTCGAAATTTGCAGGTCTACCACCTTGGGGTGTACATCAGGAAAGTCGAACGGTGGGGAATATTAAAAAGAAAATTGATGTGAATGATCTGGAGTTGGGTATGCGCGTGATCGACCTCGACCGTCCCTGGTTGGAGACGCCGCTGCTGTTTCAAGGCAACGAAATCCGTAGCCAGGAGGAAATAGACGAACTTCGGCGCTACTGCAAGTTTGTGTATATTTCCGTGCCGGCGCCCGCGACCACCCAGGCACCCGTACACGCCCGATCGAGTCAGCACCGCCCGGCAGCCAAGGGCACCAACGACCTGCATCACCGCGTCGAGTTTGACCTGCTGAAAAAAGCGGCGGCGCCGCAGCAAGGCGAACAGCCCTACCCGGATCAGGCCACGCTGGAAGAAGAGTTGGGCGCTGCACGTGCAGCGTACTCCGAGGCGCGCTCGCTCATCACGGGTTTGCTGGATGACGTGCGCATGCTGAAGAGTTTGAACGTCGTCGCCACCAAGCAGGCCGTGGGCATGCTGGCAGAAAGCGTGCTGCGCAACCCGGATGCATTGTTGTGCCTGATCCAACTCAAGAACAAACACGAATTCACCGCCGAGCACAGCCTGCGCGTCAGTGTACTGGCCCTGACCCTGGGCCGGCACCTCGGGTTGGATAGCACGGAGTTGCAGAATCTGGGTACCGGCGCATTGCTGCACGACATCGGCAAGATGAAACTACCCGTCGACCTGCTGGACCGGTCGGGCAAGCTGGCGCCGCACGACGTGGAGATACTGCAACACCATGTCCCGCTGGGGGTTGCGCTGCTGCGCCGGCAACCGGGCATCCCGCAACCGGCGGTGGACGCGGTGCGCGAACACCACGAACGTTATAACGGTTCGGGTTATCCATCCGGTCTCAAAGGCGAGGCCATCGGCAAGCTCGGCCAGATCGTCGGGATCGTGGATTACTACGACACCATGACCAGCGAGTGGGTTGATCACAGCGCGCTCTCGGGCTATATGGCGATCCGCAAAATTTACGAATTGCGCGACCAACAATTTCACCACACGCTGGTGAATCAATTCATCCAGTGCATGGGTATTTACCCCATAGGCAGTCTGGTCGAGTTCAATACCGGGGAGGTCGGGGTGGTGGTGAGCATGAACCGCCATCGGCGGCTGCGCCCGCGGGTGGCGCTGGTGTTGCGGCCCAACAATACGCCATATGAAGAAATCAGGATCATGAATCTGATGCACGACCGGGCGGGCGATGGTCGCGTGCTGGAGATCGAGCGGGCGCTAGAGCCGGGTACCTACGGTATCAAACCGTCCGATTATCTGCCGCAGGCGGCGCGGGCCTGATACCTCACGCGCTCCAACCCTCCCATCACACCCGTTCGATTTTGTTTGTCGCAAACAGATGATCCAACCACAGATTACCGAGATGTTCCGCTAGTCGATTTTGTGCCAGACGTTCCTGCAGGCTGTCATAGTCGGGCATGTCGAGGGGCTGGTCCTGCCACGAGCAGGTGAACACCGCCTTGGTGCGTTTGCCTGTGACCGGATCCATCTGCCATTGCAGACATTGGGAACACACCCCTTTCAACATGCACTGCATGCTGCCGTAGACCGAGCCGGTGGCGGGCGGGTTGGAGGCGAAGCTTTCGCTGAGTTCATTGTGGCGCAGGTCGCGCAGGCGTTGCACCAGACAGCCGCTGCCGAGGAAGTAGAGTCTGTCCATGTCTTCCAGCGCGAGGGGTTCGGTGTCGCCGAGTTTGCCGGCGGCATAGGCCTTGAGTGCGTCGCGCACGTCGCCGGTGAAACTGCGATCCTGCGGGCGATGCGGCGTGATCGTGCCAGCGGCGCAGACCCACACGATACGATCACAGGCGGCCTCGAATTCCTCGTGATGAAATACCTCCTGCGGTGTACGGAAGACAGCGAAGAACAACACCTTGTTGCCCGCGGCATGCAACGCCGGCGCCAGGGCGCGCACGCCGGTGGCGCCCAGACGATCGGCGACGATCAGCAGGGTCTGGTGTTCCGGCACGTGGGCATAAGTGCCGGTTGGACCCATGAGCGCAATAGACTCACCCGGTTTAAAGGTCGCGGCGATGCGTGAACTGACGCCGCGTTCCAGCACGATGAGGGTCACGGTGCCCTTGGCCTTGTCCACCTTCGAGCCGGTGATGGCCATGGTCTCGGTCTGCAGGCGCGTACCGCCCAGCATCGGTGCCAGGCGTTCGTAATTTTGCAGGCGGTAGATCTGGCCGGGGCGGAAGCCTTTGGCCGCCATGGGTGCGTGGATCACCAGCTCCACGGCGTTGGCGGCGCAGCGTGTGATGGCCTCGAGGCGCGGTTGGAACAGATGCTGCATGCGGCTGCGGAAGGCGGCATATTCCCCCTCGCCACCCTGATCGGCGGCACGCGCGCCAAAGGCCGCGACGATCTTCGGATAAGTACGGTAGCCGGAGGCCACGGCCTTGACCACGCTGCCGTTGAACGACGGATGGGTGTCGCCGATAAAGCTGACGCGCTTGCCGTCCTTTTCGTAGGAGGCGAAGGGTCCGAAGTCCGGGGTCTTGCAGTACTTGATGGCCGCTACCGGCACCAGTTTTCCCGCGCGTGCCTCGTGCGCCTGGTAGTGGCCGGCATCGAGTTCGAAGCTGCCGCGGTGTTCGAAGTAGTAAGCGATGTTGGGCTTGGCGCCGGTGGCGACGAAGATGGCGCGCGCCGGCAGCTTCACCTCTTCGCTGCTCTCCACCAGCTTGCCGTCGGCATCGGTGTGCATACGTCGGCACACCAATGCGCTGACGTGCAAGTAGTCGTCGAGGGCCGCGGCCGTGGGGCTCAGGTTGTCGGCGTAGTAGATGCCTTCCTCCATGGCCTTGGTCACTTCCTCGTGATTGCGCTGGTAGGCCGGCGATTCGCTTAAGGGTCGGCGGTAGGCGACGGTCACGCCGCCCCACTGTTGCAGCAGCGGGATGAAATCCGCGCGGCGATTTTCTTTTTTGGCGCGCGCGCGTTCCGCGCGCACCAGCTGGCCGTGGGCGAGAAATTCGTCCAGCACCAGTTTTGATTCTTCGTCCAGGCCCTGGCGTACGTGGGCATCACTATGGGTAGCGACCAGGGTCTCGTAACGACTCAGGGTTTTTTCCACTTGCGCAATGTAATACGCCTGCACCTCTGTGGCGGTGTCGATACCCGTGAGGCCGCCGCCGATCACTACCGCGGGCAGGCGCACCTGCAGATTGGCGAGACTCGCTTCCTTGGCCGCACCCGTGAGCTGCAGGGCCATGAGGAAGTCGGCGGCCTGACGCATGCCGCGTGCCAGGCTGCCGGGTATCGGCAGGGCCTGGGGCAGGCCGGCGCCCACAGCGATGGAGACGTGATCGAAGCCCAGCTCCCAGGCGTCGTCCAGGGTCACCGTGCCGCCGAAGCGCACGCAACCGAATACCTGAAAGTGCGGACGGCGCGCCAGGGTGAGGTAGATGAGTTTGAGAAAGTTTTTGTCCCAACGCACGGTGATGCCGTATTCCGCCACGCCGCCGAAGCCCGCCATGACACGCGTGCCGAGATCCTCCTCCAGTTCCTTGTAGTCACAGACCGGACCCTGCACCAAGGCCTCCGGCAGTGACTCGATCTTGAGGCCGTCCACGCCCACTACGGCAAAGCCCTCCATCAGCAGATGGTGCGCCAGGGTGAAACCCGCCGGGCCCATGCCGGTGACCATGACCTTCAGACCATTGTAGGGCTTCGGCAGCCACTGTTTCGCGCGCAACGGGTTCCAGCGGGTGAGCAGATCGTAGATCTCCACGCCCCAGGGGAGTTGCAGCACGTCCGTCAGGCAGGCGGTCTCGATTTGCGGGATGTTGACCGGTTCCTGCTTCTGGTAGATGCAGGACTTCATGCAGTCGTTGCAGATGCGATGGCCGGTGGCCGGACACATGGGGTTGTCCAGCATGATCATGGCCAGCGCCGAGATGGTCAGGCCGTCGCGCTTGAGCGAGTGCATCTCAGAGATTTTTTCTTCCAGCGGACAACCGTCCAGGCTGACGCCGATGGCGTTTTTCTTGATGCCCTTGTCCGGTTCGCCTTTTTTCTCCGGAAAACCCTTGGAACAGAAATCGCCGTCGTGATCGTGACAGTAGATGCAGTAGTTGACCTCGTTCTGCACCTGACGCGAATTCATGCGCAGGTCGGTGAGGTTGAATCCGTCGCGCAGATGGGTGCAGCCGCTGGCGTTCTCGT
>JANNJF010000396.1:0-3895 GCA_031405715.1 Gammaproteobacteria bacterium
GGTGCTAGATACCGCTGTAACGGAACCGCTAATGTTACACCCAGAAAAATTACCCACGCCTGTAGCTGATACGTTTTGAAGTCCACCGGTACTGAAAATCTGAAATGTTGAACCCGATGCAGAGGAAAATGCATTTCTCCAATTTGTAGGTGCAGTACCACTATCCCGCACTATCCTCGATACCGCCGCAACCGGCGTATTCGCTAACGAATAGTCCAGCGCAAACGTCCCACGGCCAAAGCCGGTGCCGGAGGTACCAAAGGTGCCAGTCAGTGATCCGCCCGTGCCCGCCACCAGGGTGCCGCTGACCGTAGTATTCCCGAAGGGGATGTTGTTGTGGTAGATGGCGATATTGGCGGTGTAGGCATTGCCGGAAATACTGGTGAAGGTGGCGTAGTACGCCAGGTTATTGGCCGCGCTCACTAGGGTGAACTGGCTGCCATGGACCATTGCCTGCAGATCGGTAATGGCCAAGGGCGCCATATTGTCCGACTGGTAGACCTGCGCTCCGCCATTGGTGCTGACATTGTCAAAATACCCGGGGCTCGTGGTCACGGGCGGCGGCGGCGCCGGTGGCGCCTTCTTCCCCCCTCCCCCACACGCCTGCAACAGCAGTACTACACCTGCCATCACCACCAGTTTGACCAACAAAGACCGACGCAAGGGTGTCATAATCCGAGACATGAGGGGTTCCTTAAAGAGAAGTAGTACGAAGTATAGGTTGAGCGAGCGCACCGGGTGCGTCAGATAAGGCGACTGTTGCAGAGGGTGCTATCACTTGGAAAAATCGTGCGGACAACGCTGCGCCGAGGCGCCAGGGGCTGAGGGTGTAACCGTAAATGACTTTCATGACGCCCCTTGGACAATGTGTTCAGACCTCGCCGCCTTCTTGTTGACCTCGGGCGGCGCGCATTGCTCTTCGGAAGCCCTGCTGTATCGGATTTCCATATCCGTAGTAAAGAGTACGATATCAGTAGCGTTGCGAACCGGAGGATGGACCGGCGTGCCTTTATCGGAGCGGGGTCATTCTATCGTAGGGGGTGGTGTATTAGCCACAGCTCATAGGGGGTATAGGCGATAAGTGTATTGTGGGACCTTAACACCGTTCTAGAAGACTGTGTTATTAGTCTCTATAATATCAATAAGTTACAAGAATTTCGAGGGGACCATCTGAATTGGCGCCAATGGCACTGCCCAAGAAATGGGCATGGACTGACAATAGGTAGGTTTGGGCCGATGAGACAGGCGATGTGGTGACAGATTTTAGGCGGCAAACTGCGGCGTCGCAGTGCGCCACAAATGGGCGGATTCCTCGCAAACCCTCCTACCTTTGGAGGTGGAGTACCGAGGCAGGCACCTGGGAATTGGCCAGCCAAGCTAGGGTGTGGGCGGAACATTGGTACGTTTAGGGTGATGGAAGCGTTTCTAAACCAAACGACGAAATCACACCGCGCGAGGTTGAGACATAATTGACCGTCATTCCTGAAACAAACATCCCCGTTGGTACATGATGCAGAACTGATTCTGGTGCGATGCAATTAACGCTAAGAAATTGTAAAATCGCAAATTCTTTAATGGTTACTGCCGCATACTACACATACCTTAACGACAGGATTATTCTCACCCGTTGCGGTAGTCATCATTAGGAGATCGACGAATGCGTTTTAAACACGTTTGGACTGTCTTTAGTCAGGTGGGAATAATAATAGCCCTGGTGGCCTGTAATTCATCCGTTTCAGCGGATAAAACAGCTTGCCCAGACAGTGCCCAGCAATACTGGAAAAAGTTCCGCACCACTGTGCTGCAGAACAACACGAATGGAGTTGCAGATTTAACCCAATTCCCTTTTATCATGAGCAGCGGAATTGTGGATGAGGACAGACGGAATAAACCCATCCAGCGTGCTGAGTTCCTTAAACAGTACCCGCATCTGCTCACGCGCGATCCGGGGCTCAGCCTAGAACCATCGACCATGTGGGATCTGATAAAATCGAATGAGCGGCTCACCGCCGCATTCTGCGCAGCGGATGACGGACAATTCCGTGTGGGTGACTGGGTCTTCCAGAAAGAATCACAGAATTGGCGCTTCGTGCAGGCTTATGTCGGTGAAGAGTAGTGTAGCAATAGAAAGGAAAAGGCCGTGACCGTTATTAAACTCAATGACTAAGGAAACGAGGTTCGCAAGCTGCAGTTGCTGCTCAATGCCTTTGTGGTGCCCTGCCCCCGATTGAAGATCGATGGCCACTTTGGCGCGCGCACAGAACAAGCAGTTAAATCGTTTCAAAAATCCAAGGGGTTGGTGTCCGATGGACAGGTTGGTCCCAAGACAAGAGTAGCGCTTGGATTGAAGCCCATTGCCATACCTACTCCAGTCGTAGTTGCCCCTTTGTCCCCATGGCTGAACATTGCAGTGTCCGAACTTGGAGTGCACGAGGATTCCCGGCCAGGGAAACACGCAGCGAGAATACTGGAGTATCATAAAACGACAACCCTAAAGGCTAGTGACGACGAGACGCCCTGGTGCTCCTCCTTTGTTAACTGGGTCATGATTCAATCGGGTCGTAAAGGAACTAATAGTGCTCTCGCGAAAAGCTGGTTGAACTGGGGACAAGCAACAACTACACCTACAGCTGGCGCAATCGTTGTCATCAAGAAGAAAACCACAGGTTTCAGCAGTGCAACGGGCTCGAGTTCAGGGTTTCATGTCGGCTTTTATATTTCATCAACGGCCACCACCATCCAGATCCTGGGCGGTAACCAGGAAGATAAAGTTAAGAAGTCGAATTTTATGCTGAGTTCGTATGAAGTTAAAGGCTACCGTAAATCCTGATTGTCCTCTAGCAAGCCCCTGAGCGGCTGACCGCGGTGTTGGTACTCTGGGTTCGGGGAATCAAGGGGTCAGAGTCGTTGATCACCCTCAACTGATCTCACTCAACCGCCGCTTCCGATAGACACCGCTCTTTCGATCACCACCATGGGGCTGGCGTTCAACACGTCGTCGCAGGATCGCCTGTACTTCATTTTTGAACCGGTCGTTGCCGAGCACCACTACGGTTTCAGTGGTGTCGCGTATTGCCTGAATATCCTGCGAATCTAGATGTCGGCTAAACAGGGCGCGGTAGGCCGCAGCGCGGCTGGCGGGCGTGTTACCCAGTACCGAGTATAACGGATGCGGTGAAAGCAGCGGGTCGGTCGCCCCACCACCATTGCTGCGAAAGCTGGACCAACGGTAGTCGCCGGGGAAGACCGCCATGCCGGCTCGAACTGGGTTGAGTTCGATGTAACGACTGCACGTCAGGAGATAACCGTCCGAGTCGATCAAGGCAGATTTGTAGCGGCCTTCCCAGAGTGTGCCGCTGCGGTGGTAGGCCTGGTTGATATAGCGCACATACCGTCTGCCGACAGACTGTAATAGCAGCGACGGCGTCTCCGGGGTTTCCGGAGTGAGCAGAAGATGCACATGGTTCGTCATCAGCACGTAGGCATGCACATGACCGCCAAAACGGCTGACGGCATCGATGAGGCTATCGAGATAGTAACGGTAATCGATGTCAGCGAAGAAACAGGCTGTCGGTTGTTGCCACGCTGGATGATGTGCATCGTCTGTCCAGGAACGATGGTTCGGGGTAATCGGGCCATGCATGCAACTCCATTTGCATTTAACGGGAAGATTGAAGATTACTGCTGAGGGGCGTTGATTTCAACAACTCTGACCCCTTGATCCTGGATCACACGCTCACGTCTGCCTTCAAGCGGGTCGTCCGATACGTTCACATAGTAACGAGCGATAACAAGAACGCGTCCATCAGGAAGGGGCTGTGTGGATGAAATCCGGTCTCATCCTGCCAGTTAACGGCGTCTTCGGGGACGTCTGCGATTGAACGATCGATGGCAG